>JAJDBZ010000657.1 GCA_029261095.1 Candidatus Omnitrophota bacterium
ACCATCTCCTTCGCCGACTGGGGATTCAAGTTTTCGTAAGAACTCCCCTGTCGAACCATCGAACAGATGCACCTCGGGTGTTTCGTGGTCGTTGGCGTGAAACAGTGCCGCGACATCGCCTTTCCCATCGCCAGTGAAGTCCGGGATGCCGGCAACGACTTCGCCCAACCTGCTTTGTTCCTCTTCGAAGGGGGATCTGATCTCCAGCGGCTGAGAGCGGGCGGGGGTTGTGGCGAACAGGCAGAGGAGCAGCGGGAGGGCTTTTGCGATGGAGACAGGTTTGGAGGCTGGGTAGAGTATCATTTCGTTTACCAGTTAATTCCTCGACATATTAGTAACATATTGCGAGCGTGGAATCAATAGAAAATTTTGGGTAGATCTCAAACCTGGAAGGCCGCCTGTTGGGGGAATGGTTGTTTGATGGAGGTAAAAAGTCCAAGATTATCTCGGCCCCACGGGCCCGGATGGAGACAACTAAAATCGATGAAAACTCACCAAGGAGTATTTGGAGTAGAACATGAAAACCACGAATCTTGATCCTGAAGAGAAGGAATTGATGGAATCGGTTGACCGAGGGGAATGGAAATCGGTCGAGGATGCTCAAGGTGAAATCGAAAAGCATCGAGATTACGCCAAAAGGACGCTGAAAAAGGACCAACGGGTCAACATCCGGGTTTCCTCAAAAGATCTCGACGCGATACGGGTCCTCGCGGCCGAGGATGGCATCCCCTATCAAACCCTGATGTCCAGCATCCTCCATCGATATGTTTCCGGCAGACTAATTGATGACAGAGGAAGGGGCGGACGACCCAATCGCACCCGGTGAGACCGTCAGATGCCGCGGTAAGGTCACATCCCGTTATATCCAAGGAGGAAGATCCGAACCCCCAGAGTCTTAGGTTCGTTTCAGAAACTCCTCCACTATCAATCCACCTCCGACCGTGCTATTAACCCCGGTTTCGCAAACCGGATAGACTGAAATCACCAGACATGTCACTCGATAAACTCAGAAATTTCTCCATTATCGCTCATATCGATCACGGGAAATCGACACTCGCCGATCGGATTCTCGAGGTGACCCGAACTCTGTCCGAACGTCAGATGCGGGAACAGGTGCTCGATTCGATGGATCTCGAGAGAGAGCGCGGCATCACCATCAAATCCCAAGCCGCGCGCCTCGCCTATAAAGATTCCAAAGGCGTGATCTATGCACTCAACCTGATCGACACCCCGGGCCATGTCGATTTCCACTATGAAGTCTCCCGTTCGCTGGCGGCTTGCGAGGGTGCCATCCTGGTGGTCGATGCTGCCCAGGGAGTCGAGGCCCAGACCATTGCGAATCTCTATAAGGCGATCGAACAGGACCTGACCATCATCCCGGTGATGAACAAGATCGACCTCCCCAGCGCCGACCCAGACGCGGTCCGTCACCAGATCATGGAACTGATCGGATGCGAGGAAGAGGACATCCTCTCTGTCAGCGCGAAATCGGGAGCGGGAGTGACGGAGGTCCTGGAGGAGGTCGTGAGAAAGATTCCTCCGCCGAAAGGTGTCGAGGAAGGGCCGCTTCGTGCTCTAGTCGTCGATTCCATTTATAACACCTACCGCGGAGTGGTCGCGTATATCCGCGTCGTCGATGGGTCAATCACCGAGGGCGACATGGTCCGGTTGATGTCGACCGACTTACAGTACGAGGTCCTCGAAGTCGGAGTCTTCCAACCCAACATGGCGCGGACTGGGACGCTCTCCACCGGCGAGGTCGGTTACCTGATCGCCAACATCAAAAAAGTCACCGATCTGCATGTCGGCGACACGGTGACCAACGCCAAGAACGGCTCTAAGGAGATGCTCCCCGGCTATCAGAAAGTCCAACCAGTGGTCTTCTGCGGGATGTTCCCGGTCGACTCGCATCAGTACGAAGAACTTCGCGAGGCGCTCGAAAAGTTGAATCTAAACGATGCCTCTCTCTCATACGAACCCGAAACCAGTGCCGCGTTGGGATTCGGTTTCCGATGCGGTTTTTTGGGGACGCTCCACATGGAGATCGCACAAGAGAGGCTCGAGCGGGAATACGATCTGAATTTGGTGATCACCGCTCCCAATGTCATCTACGAGATCGAATTGACCGATGGCAAAACGGTCACTGTCGATAACCCATCCGAACTTCCCGCTCCCACCGAGATAGAAGAGTTCCGTGAACTCTATATCCACGCGACCATCCTTTGCGATCAGGAGTCGGTCGGTGGAGTTTTGAAAGTCTGCTCGGAGCGTCGCGGGGAAACCAAAGGGATGGAATATCTATCGGGTGGCCGCGTGGTGGTCCGTTACGATCTCCCGCTTGCCGAGGTCGTCCTCGATTTTCATGACAAACTCAAATCGATCTCACGCGGGTATGCTTCCTACGATTATGAAGTCATCGGATACCGTCCGGGCAACCTGGTTAAACTCGATATCATGTTAAACGGCGAACCGGTCGATGCGCTCTCTTTGATCTGCCACAAGGATAAGGCTTATGACCGAGGAAAATCATTGGCGGAGCGTCTCCGCAAAGTGGTCCCGCGCCAGCTCTTCGATGTCGCGATTCAAGCCGCCATCGGAAACAAGATCGTTTCCCGCGAAACAGTCAAAGCCCTTCGAAAGAATGTCACCGCCAAATGTTACGGCGGCGATATTACCCGTAAACGGAAGCTGATCCAGAGACAGAAAGAGGGCAAGAAGCGGATGAAACAGGTGGGAAATGTGGAGCTGCCGCAGGATGCTTTCCTCGCTGTTTTGAATGTGGACGATTGAACCCGATTCCCCCGGTTGATACCCCTCGGGTTAATTCTCTCGCTGAAGTGTTTAAAATACCCACCCCCGCAGTTGCGGATTCGGGTTTCGCAGCCCCCCCTAAGAATTTTCAATGGAGTTTGAATCATGCCGACAACCAAGAAGAAAAAGCCAACCTCTAGCCGTAATGGCAAATCGATACCGCGCCCGCATTCTTCCGCGGTCACCGACAAATACGAACGCGCACCGAGCCGTGCGATGCTTCACGCGGTCGGGTTTAGCCGCGAGGATTTCAAGAAACCCCAGATCGGGATCGCCTCCACTTGGGGGATGGTCACCCCCTGTAACATGCACATCAACGATCTCGCGGTTCATGCCTCGAAGGGAGTCAACGCGGCAGGCGGTAAGGCGGTGGAGTTCAACACCATCACCATCTCCGACGGTATCTCGATGGGGACTGAGGGAATGAAATACTCTCTGGTCTCCCGCGAGGTGATCGCGGATTCGATCGAAACAGTGGTCGGTTGTCAGGCTTATGATGGACTCGTGGCGATCGGGGGTTGCGACAAGAACATGCCGGGGTGCTTGATCGCCATGGCGCGACTCAATCGCCCGTCGGTCTTTGTTTATGGAGGGACCATTCTTCCGGGTAAATACCAGAAACGCGATGTCGATATTGTCTCCGTCTTCGAGGCGGTCGGCCAGTACGCGGGGGGGACCATTGGCGACAAACAGTTGGCGGACATCGAGGCTTGCGCCATTCCGGGTCCGGGGTCTTGCGGCGGGATGTACACCGCGAACACGATGGCCTCGGCTATTGAGGCGCTCGGGATGAGTCTTCCCAACAGTTCCGCTCAAGTGGCCATTTCTAAAGAGAAGCAAATCGATTGCGAGGAAGCGGGCGCGGCAGTTCTGGAGCTTCTCAAGAAAAACATCCGACCCAAAGAAATCATGACCAAGAAGGCTTTTGAAAATGCGATCACTGTGGTGATGGCACTCGGCGGTTCCACCAACGCGGTCCTTCACCTCCTTGCGATGGCCTGGGCGATGGGGATCAAACTCAACCTGAAGGATTTTGAACGGATCCAGAAACGAGTTCCGGTTCTGGCCGATCTCAAACCGAGCGGCAAGTATGTGATGGCCGATCTTTCTCGGATTGGTGGAGTCCCACCCATGATGAAAGAACTTCTAAAGGCGGGATTGCTGCATGGGGATTGCCTGACAGTCACGGGTAAGACGCTGAAACAGAATCTCGCCAAGGTCAAACCTTATCCGAAGGGGCAGGACATCATCGCCTCGGTTAAGAAGCCGCTCAAGAAAGACGGCCATCTGGTCATCCTCTATGGCAACTTGGCTCCCGAGGGATCGGTGGCAAAGATCTCTGGGAAAGAGGGGAGCTCGTTCACCGGAACCGCGCGGGTTTATCCATCCGAGGAGCAGGCCCTATCAAAAATCCTTGACGGAACCATCAAGGCCGGCGATGTGATTGTCATCCGTTATGAGGGGCCGAAAGGCGGGCCGGGTATGCGCGAGATGTTGGCTCCGACTTCGGCGGTCATGGGCAAAGGGCTCGGGGACAAGGTGGCTCTCATTACCGACGGTCGGTTCTCCGGTGGCACTCATGGTTTCGTGGTGGGGCACATCACCCCCGAAGCGCAAGTGGGCGGTCCCCTCGCCATTGTTAAGAACGGCGACTCGATCACCATCGACACCGAGAAGCGAAAATTGAATCTAAAGATCACAAAGAAAGAGATGCAGGAACGTCTCGCCAAATGGAAAGCCCCAAAACCGAGTTACACCAAAGGCGTCCTCGCGAAGTACGCACATACGGTGTCATCCGCTTCGGAGGGTGCGGTGACTGATAAGTATTTGGATCTGAAGTAAGTCAAAGCAAAACCCGTAGCGCCGTCTTCCAGACGGCTACGCTTGAGGGGCCGTCTAGAAGACGGCGTTACGGGAGCTATCGCTCAGGGGCCGAACACTCTCGTCTTCGATTGTTCCAAACCTAGACAATGGCCAGAATCGGAAGACCACTTTTCCGAGGATATTTTCCTCCGGAAAGGTTCCCCAGTAACGACCGTCGTATGAGTTCCATGAATTGTCGCCAAAGACCAGGACCTCGCCTTGGGGAACTGTCACCTCTTCAAATACCTGCTCGTTGTAGAGATCTTCCTTGTAGGAGTTCACCATTAGGAATGGGTTTTCTTCCACGGCGCTTCCATTCACTCGCAGCTGATTCTCGGCTATCGAGACGGTATCGCCTCCGACACCGACTATCCGTTTGATCCAGATAGGTTTCTCGGGATCGTAACGAGGGATCGTCTCGGGCACATGGAATACAACGATGTCTCCGACTTCAGGCGGCGAAGTGGTGTAGGCGTATCGGTAGACGAATACTCGGTCATTGATCTTGAGGGTGTCGAGCATGCCAGGACTGGGAATGTAGTACCCGAGAAGGAGTGCGACGGGCAATGTAATCATGAGTACATACAATACCGCGATTGTGTAAGGAAGATATTTTCGAAAGGGGGAAATTGTGACTTGTTCCTCGACTAGGTTTCGAGATTTCTCGAGGGCCTCCCGCTTCTTTCTCGCGTTGATTCGACTGAACTTGAAGTAGCCTCTCCGAACCAAGGAGTTCCCAACCCAGCGGTTGCCGAAAACCCCAAATGAAACAAGGACAGAGGAGGTTACGAAAAACAACAACGGTCGGACTATGGGGCCATTTGGCGGTCCCAACAATCGGATGCCTACCCTGAATCCCATCCCGAAGAGGAATCCTACAAGGGCGGCGAGCCAAAGCCTATTGTATAGTGCCCATAAGAACGTGAAGAAAAACCCTGGCCAGGAGAAACCTTCCTTGACCGCTTTGCGACCGTGCTCGGGGTGTTCGTAGATCTGATAAACTTTCATCTTCCTTAGGCAGAGTATAGGTGAATATGTCAACAGGAGAAGAACGAAGTTCTCATATGGGTCGAAGAAGAGGCTGATCTGCGCAGGACTGAATTCCAGGGCGTCCAGGCGATCAGGAATTCAAGTAGCGGCCTCTCACGCCGCCACTTCCTGCTCTTGCGAGAACATTTTCCTATCCAAACTCCGATACTGAATTGCTTCACAGATGTGTTCCTCTTGAATGGTCTCCGCCTGGGCTAGGTCGGCGATGGTCCGTGAAACTTTCAGGATGCGGTCATAGGCGCGGGCGGAAAGCCCCAGTTTCTCGATCGCACCTTTTAGGAGTCGATGTCCCGAGTCCGATAGTTTGGTGTATTCATCCATATCGCCGGGATGCATCTGGGCATTGCAGTGGACCCCTTCGCGTTTGAAACGCTCTCTTTGAATCTCTCGGCAATCTGTTACTCGCTTCCGGACCACTTCGGACTTTTCGCCCGATCTTTCAGCAGTCATCTCATCATAAGGAACAGAAGGAACTTCAATGTGCAGATCGATTCGATCAAGCAGCGGACCGGAAAGCTTGCTGATATATTTGTGAACCCGCTGCGGGGGACAAATGCACCGGCGAGAAAGGTCACCATGATACCCGCACGGACACGGGTTACAGGCTGCGACCAACATGATCTGCGCGGGGAAGACCAGCGAAGCCCGGACACGCGCAATGCTCACATGTCCCGATTCGAGTGGTTCGCGAAGAACCTCCAACACGTTTCGGTTAAACTCGGGAACCTCATCGAGGAAGAGGACACCGTTGTGGGCGAGACTCACCTCTCCGGGTTGCGGAACTCTTCCGCCACCCACAAGCCCCGCATCGGAGATGGTGTGGTGCGGCGCCCGAAAGGGCCGGGCCGTCACCAGCGAGGCCCCGTTCTTGAGGTTCCCGGAAATGGAGTGAACCTTTGTGGTCTCAAGCGATTCTTCCAGGCTCAGATCGGGGAGGATGGTCATGAGCCTTTTCGCCAACATGGTCTTTCCCGAACCGGGAGGACCCACGAGCAAGATGTTGTGGCCACCCGCGGCCGCGACCTCCAGCGCCCGCTTCACATGTTCCTGGCCTTTGACATCCGAAAAATCGACCGAGTATCTCCCCGCCTTTTGGAGGAGGCTGTCTCGGTCGATAACATACCGATCGATTCCGGTCCCTTCGTTGAAGAACTGAACCACATCGTTGAGATTCTTCGCGGGATAGACGGGGAGTCCATCGACCACCGCCGCTTCACCCGCGTTTTCATAGGGGACAATGATCCCTTTCAGAAACTTTGAATGACGGACCGCGGCCGCCATGGAAAGCACCCCGCGAACCGGCCGGATATCTCCATCGAGAGAGAGCTCTCCAACCACAAGGTATTTTTCCACTGTTTCGGGAAGGATCTGTCCACTCCCGGCCAGGAGTCCGAGCGCGATGGGGAGGTCGAACGCGGCCCCCTCTTTGGGGATGTCGGCTGGGGCGAGGTTGACCGTGATATGTTTCTGGGGATAGATGAAACCATTGTTCTTGAGCGCGGCGCGCACCCGATCCCGGCTCTCTTTCACCGATTGATCGGGCAACCCGACCACCATGAACCCGGGGATACCTCGCGAAAGATCGGATTCGACCAACACCGTGTAAGCGTCCACTCCCTGAACCGCCGACGAATGCACTCGAATAAACATGAGGGGCCTCCTAGAACTGACTTTATATGCATTTACTGCTAGTATGTGCAGTCTCCGGATTCTTGTCAAGCCAAAAGTGCCGTATTTTTTCGAATGGTGTCTGATTTCTTGATTCTCCCCCGAAGGGGAGTATGCTTTGCGGAGGGAAAGAGGACACCGATGACCGAACAGACTCTATTAAAAGGTCCATTAACCATCGCGTATGAAAAAGAGGGTGCCAAATGGTATGCGACGGCCCTCGAGTTTGATTTGGTGGGGATCGGATCAACTCGAAAAAAGGCGGGAGAAGAGGTCAAACAACTCTTTCGCGAGTATTTGTATGGGTGTCTCGACGAAGAAGGTCCGGTCCGTTTTGTCTTCCCGGCGGAAGCCTCCGTTTGGAATAGTGAAGATAAAGAATGGTACCATGTTACCGTATCCCTATCTTTGCCCAAGTCTTCAAGGAAAGAGATACCACGGTCCCTCAACCTGTCCGAACTCAAGAGCCAATTCCGTAATCGAATCGAATCTATCGGCTTGGTCCCAGCTGGGGTCTAAGATTGCCAAGCCCGATTCCATACCATGACTTCGTCCGAAAGTTCAAAAAGTACGGTGTGGAAATCCAAAAACCCAACAAGAGTAGCCATTTTAAGATGCGAATGGAGATCGATGGAATTGTGCACACCTATCAGGCGGTAGTGCACAACAAAAAGATCGACTTCCCTTATCTTCAGGGTGCTCGCCGTCGTTTTCGGTTGACTCCGGAGGATGGTGTTAGCGATCAGGAGTTCAAGAAAGCATAGTCCCCGGAGGGGATCCCTCTTCGGGTATCACGAGTCCTGATTGTCCCGCCCCACATTCCCTGATAAAGTCCCGCGCGAATTAAGGGAGTCGTTCAAAATGAAGGTTTTTTCTCTGTTTCATCTTAGTTTATTGGGTTTTTCGGCAGTTCTTGGGAACGCATCATGGGCTCAGTCTCCCGGTCAACCCGCTGGCGCCGATCCGAGCAGTTTCATTTTCCTGATGATCGCGATGGTGGCCATCATGTATTTCATCGTGATTCGCCCCCAGCAGAAGGAACAAAAACAGCACCAGGCTCGGATCAACGCCCTCAAAAAGGGGGACAAAGTGGTCACTGCAGGGGGCGTTCATGGTTTGGTGAAAACGGTCAAAGAGAAAACTCTTCTGGTCGAAATCGCCCCAGGGATCAAGATCACCTTAAACCGCCAGTCGGTCTCCACAGTCCTCGAACCTGAGAATGGAAAAGGGAAGAAAGACTCATCCGATGAGGAAGAGGTTGGGGATGACGAAGAGGACGAGGCATAGGGACGATGGCGAAAGTCTTGGTCGATAGCGACCAACTTCAGCGTGGGGTGGAAGAAATCGCCGACAAGATTCTCTCGATCGTGCGTGATCCCTCACGTCTCGCATTAATTGGGATTCACACTCATGGGGTCACCTTGGCGCGTCGATTAAAGAAACACATCGACGCGAAGGAGGGGGGCGATACTCCTCTCGGGACACTCGACATCACTCTCTACCGCGACGATTACGATCTCCGGGGGATCAAACCGAGAATCCAGAGCAGCGACATCCGATTCTCGGTCGACGACAAGGAATTAGTTCTCGTCGATGATGTCCTGTTCACTGGGCGAACCATCCGGGCGGCCATCGAGGCGCTCGGAGATTACGGGCGCCCCAGCGCGATTCGCCTCGCGGTCCTTGTCGATCGGGGACACCGGGAGTTGCCGATTCAACCCGATGCGGCCGGGTTTGCTTTTGAAACCGGGAAGGCCGATCGCATCAAACTGAAGATGAGCGAGCTGGAAGGATCCGATGAAATCGTGTTGCTCGAAGGAGATGGCAAGAATTGAAATGGAGCCGGCTTCACAAAACCGACCGGAGATAGTCGATGGACCGTAAAGACTTACTCGATATGGAATCGCTTACCGTTGAGGAGATCTATGAGATCCTCGACACCGCTGTCCCATTCAAAGAAATCTTCACGCGATCAGTCAAACGCGTCCCTTCCCTTCGCGGCAAAACAGTAGTGAATGTCTTTTTCGAACCGAGCACCCGGACCCGCAC
Organism: Candidatus Omnitrophota bacterium; assembly: GCA_029261095.1. Taxonomy (GTDB): domain Bacteria; phylum Hinthialibacterota; class Hinthialibacteria; order OLB16; family OLB16; genus JACKFH01. The sequence goes on from JAJDBZ010000657.1 coordinate 9,442, forward strand.
CTCTTTCGAACTTGCCGCCAAACGTCTCTCCGCCGATGTAGTCAACATCTCGACCGCCCGAAGCTCGCTTGTCAAAGGCGAGTCGCTCATCGACACCTTCGACACCCTCCTGGCGATGAAAGCGGATCTTTTTGTGATGCGTCACTCCAGCGCAGGCGCGCCTCATTTCATCGCGGAACGAACACCGGTCCCCGTCTTGAATGCTGGGGATGGCGCGCATTCTCACCCGACACAGGCTTTGTTGGACGCGTTCACGATCCGTGAGAACAAGGGAAAGCTTGAGGGATTGAATGTCGCCATCATCGGAGACATCACCTTCGGTCGTGTGGCCCGCTCAAACATCTGGGCACTGACTAAGGTGGGTGCCAATGTGAGAGTCACCGGCCCAGCCACCCTTCTCCCAAAAGGTCTGGAGCGCATGGGGGTCAAAGTTTGCCGCAACATCGAGGAAGCGGTGACCGACGCCGATGTGGTCTATATGTTACGCATTCAGAAGGAGCGTCAGGGGTCTCACCTCTTCCCATCGATCCGTGAGTATTACCAGTTGTTCGGACTCAATTCAGAACGGTTAAAGCTGGCCAAACCCGATGCGATTGTCATGCACCCTGGCCCGATCAACCGTGGAGTGGAAATCAGCGACGATATTGCGGATGGCCCTCAATCGAGAATCGACGATCAGGTGACCAATGGGGTCGCGGTCCGGATGGCGGTTCTTTTTCTGCTCGCCACGCAACAAAAGAAACCGAACTTGGACGAGGCGTTGGCCGCGACCGAATAGGGACACGCTTTCCGAATCCGACAGGCAACACTTTCGCATGAGTCACAATGAGATCGAACGTTATGCCCGCGAAAAAACCGACCGATCAGGTTCTCCTCTCTCTCGATGAATACAAAGCTCCACACACAGAAGCCTTGGGTTGGCAGTGGGCCTATGGGTGTTTCGAAACTTTTTTCTGGAACCGTGGTTCCACGGTGGCTCTCGGGAGGCATCTCGAAAGGTTCCTCGCGGGTTGTCGATCGTTGGACATGGAGTGCCGCTTCCGGCGCGAGGATTTAGAAGAGACTCTCCGCACAGCCCTTGAACCCTTTCGAGAGAAGACATTGCGAGTTCGTTTGGAGGGAGTGCTCGATGATCCGGGTTTGATGGGGGGTGGTTCTCCGCCCTTTGGGATGCGAGTGGGCCTGCGTCTTGTCGAGTGCCCGGCATACCAAAGGAAAGAACCATTCGCCGCCTGTCTCCTCGATCCGGATCGATCATCACGCCTCCCCACGATGCCTTCCTATAAACCCTTGGATTATTTCCAAAGAATTCGGATCCGAAACGAGATGATTCGAGAGGGTTTCGATGAAGGGATTGTGATGACTAGAGATCTCCGAGTCGTCTCGGCCTTGACCTCCAACCTCTTCGTGCGGTCTACCGATGGGACATGGAAAACTCCGCCTGTTGCTTCCGGATGTCTCCCCGGGGTCACACGGTCGCTGCTTTTGGATTTCGAGACCCCGGAACCATCGATTGAGGGAACGGTTTCCCTCCACAATCTCACCGAGGCGACCGGTATCTTCCTCACGAACAGTTCCATCGGAATTCAACCGGTCCACCGTTTGGAGGTCGACGAAGGTTCGGCGATCGAAATCGGGATCGACTCCTCGGAGAAGATGGCGGATTGGTATGAGGAATGGTTCCTGGGGAATTGAACCCGCTGGATCAAAGAAGTCTAAATGCATCCATTCAACCAATACCTTCGCAGCATCTCGCTGAAACGGGACGAGGTTCCCTCGTTTGAAAAATACCCCTTCTCCATCCCAGCGATCCGGAATCTGAAACACATCGATTTGCACCCGAAGGTGACTTACATCATTGGCGAGAACGGAACAGGGAAATCGACTCTGCTTGAAGCAATGGCCGTGGCGTTTGGTTTGAACCCAGAGGGGGGGAGTCGGAATTTTCGGTTTTCGACATTCGATTCGCATTCGGACCTATTCAGGCACTTGATCCTAACAAAAGGATTGAGGCGTCCCGACGATGCCTTCTTTCTTCGCGCGGAAAGTTTTTTCAATGTTGCCACCGAGATCGAAAAACTTGACCGTGAACCGGCCTTTAGCCCTCCCATCATTCACTCGTTTGGTGGGGTTCCACTCCACGAACAGTCACATGGCGAATCTTTCTGGGCTCTCATGCTTAATCGATTGGGAGGACATGGCCTCTACTTTTTCGACGAACCGGAAGCCGCTCTTTCGCCCACTCGGCAGATGGCGGCGATCCGTGTCATTCACGATCTCGTTCAAGCCGATTCGCAGTTTGTCATCGCCACGCATTCACCGATTGTCATGGCTTACCCCGAGTCAACAATTTATGAACTCACCGAAGACTCCATCCATGAGGTGAAATACCAGGAGACGGAACATTTTCAAATCACCCGAGCCTTCTTGAGTTCGCCTGAGAGCGCGCTGAAAGAACTGCTCGAGGATGGCGATTCGAAAGTAAGCCCTTGATCCTCTCGGCAGAGACGTTAAAGTTGTGGGCCGCACCTAGAGAGATTCCGGTTCTCCTGTCGAAAGGGCGAATCGATGTCCCGCCAAATTTAGAAGGAGTATCAATCATGACTCAGCAGTCCCGTAGAAAATTTATGAAGACCACCGCTGCGGCGACCACCTTTATGATCGCCGGAACGAAAGTCACAGGCCCGGTCTTTGGCGCGAACGATCGTGTCCGCCTCTGCATCGCCGGCATCAATGGCCGTGGACGGTCGCACATGAAATCATTTGGTTCGATCCCTGGAGTGGAGATCGCCTACCTGGCCGATCCCGATAGTCGGTTGTTCGATTCGCGAACCCAGATGATGGAAGAGATCAACGGGAACAAACCAAAGTGCGTTCAGGATATGCGCGAGGCGCTCGATGACAAAGATCTCGATGCCATCACCATCGCCTCTCCCAACCACTGGCACTCGCTCTTGGGTATCTGGGGGTGCCAGGCCGGCAAGGATGTCTATGTCGAAAAACCCTGTAGCCACAACCTGTACGAGGGGAGAAAACTGGTTGAGGCCGCGCGCGCTTACGATCGGATTGTTCAGCATGGAACGCAGAACCGGTCCAACTCATCCTGGGATCAACAAATCCGCGCGGTCGCCTCGGGGAAATACGGGAAACTGACTGTCTCTTATGGCCATGCGAGCAAGCAACGCGGTAGTATCGGTTTCGAGGAGACGAAACAACCGCCGAAAGAACTCGATTTCGATATGTGGCTCGGGCCGGTGGAGAAACAGCCCTATCACGAAAACTTGGTCCACTACAATTGGCACTGGTTCTGGGATTTCGGGAACGGCGAGATTGGAAACCAGGGAGTTCACCAGATGGATGTGGCGCGTTGGGCGATCACCGCGGCGACCGGAAAGGTTGGACCCAAGTCGGTGGTCAGCCTCGGGGGTCGATATGGTTATGAAGACCAGGGTCAGACCCCGAACACTCAACTTACTGTGTTCGATTACGGCGATGTGAAGCTGATGTTTGAGGACTACGGTCTGGTGAACGATGAAACCCGTAAGGTGACCAACGAGTTTTACACCACCGAAGGGGTCATCAAAGATGGAAAGTTCTTTCCCAAAGGCAAGTCGGAGGGCGAACCGCTCGAGCAGTTCGATTCGCCCATGGCGCCGGGCAACATCTTTGAGAACTTTATCAACTGTGTGCGCAGCCGGAAACGTGACAATCTCAACGCGGAGGTTCAGGAAGGTCACCTCTCTTCGCTTCATTGTCACCTCGGGAATATATCCTACCGTTTGAGCGACCAAACCGATTTCTCAAAAGCGCCGACCTCTTTCTCAGGAGATAGCGTGGCTTCGGGAGCCTTCGATCAAATGAAGAGCCAATTGTCCGCGTTCATCGACAAAGACCTTAAGGGGATGCAATACAATCTCGGTCGGGTCATCCAATACGATGCCAAGAACGAAAAGATTGTCGGCGACCCAGAGGCGGACGCGATGCTGACCCCGCCTTCGCGCGCGCCTTACAGCATCCCGGAATCGGTCTAGAAACGACCGACGGTCCCAGAACCAGGAGAGCGGAAGATGGCTGAGGTAAATCGCAGAGATTTCATGAAAACCTCGGCGGGAGCGGCGGTAGGACTCGGAGTCCTCTCCCACTCCACCGCCTCCTGGGCGGGAGCCAATGATCGGGTCCGTATCGCAGTGATCGGTGTGAGAGGACGCGGCCAGGCTCATGTCGATGCCTATGCGAGCATGGAGAATGTCGAGGTCGCCACTATCTGCGATATCGATGAGACCATCCTTGCCGAACGACTAGCATGGGTTACTAAGGAATTGGGGATCCAAGCACCCAAGACCGAATGGGATTTCCGAAAAGTCCTCGAGGACGATTCGATCGACGCTATCTCGATCGCGACACCGAATCACCTGCATTCCTTGATGTCGATTTGGGGGTGCGAAGCGGGGAAGGATGTCTATATCGAGAAACCTCTTTCCCACAATATCTGGGAGGGGAGGCAGCTGGTCCAAGCCGCGGAAAAACACCAACGGATTGTCCAGCATGGCACTCAAAGCCGTTGTTCCCCAGCGATCCGCGAAGGAGTCAAACAGCTTCGAGAGGGTCTGATCGGCGACCTCTATATGGCGAAGGGTCTCTGTTACAAGAGGCGAGAACCCATCGGTCTCGCTCCGGAAGAACCGGTCCCGGATGGAGTTCATTACGATCTTTGGATGGGCCCCGCCACGGAGAAACCCTTTACCCGGAACCGGTTTCACTACAACTGGCATTGGCAGTGGGATTACGGCAACGGGGACATCGGCAACACAGGGGTTCACCAGATGGATATCCTGCGTCTGGCGCTCGGTGTGGACCTGCCCGTCCGGGTCTCCTCGATGGGCGGCCATTTCATGTTCGAGGACGATCAAGAAACCCCCAACACTCAGCTCGCATCCTTCTGGTATCCCGGCAAGAACCCAAATGACGACAAGGGCATCCTCATGGTTTTCGAAGTCCGCCACTGGATCACCAATTATGAGGGGGGCATCGGAGAACCCCCGAACAACAATGTCGGCAGCATTGTCTATGGGTCCGAGGGTTACATGGTCTTCGATGCCAACAGCTACCGCACCTTCCTCGGCCGTGAACGTGAACCCGGTCCCTCAGCGACGGGCGAAGGGAGTCCATTCCAAAACTTCATCGATTGCGTCCGATCCAGGAAGCGCGAGGATCTGATGTGCGATGTGACCGAGGGTCATCTCTCCTCCTCTCTCTGCCACATGGCCAACACCGCCTACCGCTTAAGACGCACCCTCGAATTCGACCCCGCCAAAGAGGAATACATCGGCGACGCCGAAGCCAACCAGATGCTCTCGCGGGTGTACCGGAAACCGTATGTGGTTCCGGGTGGCGAGGCGGTTTGATACGTTGAATAGTGATTCTTCATGATCGCCAAAAAGAATTGGCGGATATCGCTCGGTTGATCGAGGCTTACCCAGATTTGGAGGAAGGACTTTCTCCAAAGATTAGGGAGTCACTGGAATAGTTGAGGTGAATCGAATATTGGACGGTGGAAAGCGTTCAGAAGTAATCTTGACTCGACTTATTCCTCCTCCGGTAACACCGCGAACTTGATGTTCCAAATATCGGCCACTGAACAAGCATCCAACACCTGGCTCACATCATTCCAGGAAGCTTCTCCATCGCTCCGGATAATCACCGACTGACCGGGGAATATTTCGGCAAGACGTTTCAGCTTGTCCTCGAGAACATCGACACTCATCTGCTGATTGTTAACTGTGAGTGTTCCTTCTGTGTCGACATTGATGATGACATCGCCGATCGATTGTTGGGGAGACTCGGCCGACTGGGCGGTGGGGAGCGCTAACGCAATTTGGGATTCGACCTGTTGGATGCGTCCTATAGAGATATAAAAGATCAGCAACAAAAATATGATGTCGATCAGGGGGGTGAGCGGTAGGCCCGTTTCCTCCTCGGCGGTGTTGTCGAAACTTCGAAATCTCATTGGTCGCCCCTCTTGCCCGAAAGGAGAACCGCGAACTCGGTGCCGACCGATTCGAGGTGTCCCACCACATTCGCCAGTTTATTTCTGAAAAGGTAGTAGAAAAACAGCGAAGGGATCCCGATTAACAATCCCGCAACTGTGGTGACCATTGCCTGTGCCACTCCATTAGCGAGGATCGAGGACCAGTTCATCACCAATGAGGTCGTGTCTTCGGACACTCCTTGAAAGACACGGATCATTCCCCAAACAGTGCCGAGCAACCCGACCATGGGAGCGAGGTTTCCGATATCGGCGAGGCGGCGGATGCGGTTCCTTAAGGCGGCCAAGTCCCTGCTGACACTTCCCTCCATCGCAGTCTCGATGATGCTCGGTTCCATCCCTCGTTTCCTTAGCCCCGATTGAAGCATTTGGGATAGCAGGTCGCCACGGTGTTCGACCAACTCCTCGGCATCGCGGATCATTCCATTTTGAAGACGATCCATCACTTTCCGTTCGAGCCCTCTCGGAACAAGGCGCATTTCCTGGACAATGAGAAAATTTGCGAGAACGAGGTAGAGCATCCAAATGGAGAAAAAGGCGAGTGGGTAAAAGAAGACACCCGTTGTCTTCAGGAGTTCGAGGACCGTGATCTCCTGGGTGGGCAACAACCCATCAAGGAAAGTGTCATCCGCTTCATCGGCGCGGGTTTCC
>JAJDBZ010000658.1 GCA_029261095.1 Candidatus Omnitrophota bacterium
GATCATGGTGGATTTGGAGTTTGTCGATCAATTTTCGGAAATCATCTCCCTCAGCGACCTTAAGGAGAATCCTAGACTAGAAGGGATGATGGTAACCAAGCGCGGGATGCGGCTTTCGATTCAGCCGGTGGAGAAGAGGCATTTTGAGGAGGTGCGCCGGATGGGGCGGCGGGGCTGAGTTCGGCTTCCCAGTGCATTTTTCGCGACTCCCGGGTTGATTTGGGCCCATCGCACCCATTGACCCCAAGACCCTGAATCGCTAGATTAAATCCATCGGCGGGTGACTGGTCCTCACCCTCAAGACGGAGCTATACCGTTGGGAAGCCCTCCGAGATTCAGTCCTCATCGCCGCGGGCCTGGGTGATCGACATCCATTGTTCAACGAAACCATAGTGTGCCACAGGAGGGGAATACCATGTCCACAGATGCTATTGCTGTCGATGCCTTGGAGGCGATCCAGGCCACCGATCCCGAAATCGCGGATCTCATTCGTAATGAGGAGGTCCGTCAGGCGGATTCGATCCGTCTGATCGCATCCGAGAACTACACTTCAAAGGCGGTCATGCAGGCCACCGGATCGGTGCTGACCAACAAGTACTCCGAGGGCTACCCCGGCAAACGTTACTACGAAGGCCAGGAATACATCGACCAAATCGAACAACTCGCGATCGACCGCGCCAAATCGCTCTTCAAGATGGACCATGCCAATGTCCAGCCGCTCTCCGGATCGCCGGCCAATCAAGCGGTCTACATGGCCCTGCTCGAGCCGGGCGACAAGGTGATGGGGATGCACCTCTCCCATGGCGGCCATTTGACTCATGGATGGAAAGTCAATTTCAGCGGGAGGCTCTTCGATTCGGTTCAGTACACTGTTTCGGAGAAGGACCACTGTCTCGATTATGAAGCAATCCGCGAGATGGCGATCAAAGAGAAACCCAAAATGATTTGGGCCGGGATCAGCGGTTACCCACGTATTGTCGATTTCGAAAAATTCGGAGCGATTGCCAAAGAGGTCGGCGCGTATCTGATCGCCGATGTCGCGCACATCAGCGGGTTGGTCATCACCGGCAATCATCCGGATCCCTCCCCTCATGTCGATGTTATTACCACCACCACACACAAGACCCTCCGCGGTCCTCGTGGAGGGATGTTCCTTTGCAAGGAAGAGCACGCCACCGCTCTCGACAAAGCGGTCTTTCCTTGTCTCCAGGGCGGTCCCCACAACCACACGACCGCCGCGATCGCGGTTTCCCTTAAAGAGGCTGGGTCTGCGGAGTACGCGGAATATTGCGGACAGATCATCAAGAACGCAAAGGCCTTGGCGGCGGCGCTTCAGGAGGAAAGTTTCAAGATTGTCACTGGCGGGACAGACAACCACCTGATGCTCGTCGATGTGACTCCGAAGGGTCTCGGGGGTCGGGATGCAGCCGCCGCAATGAACAAGGCGGCGGTGGTCTGCAATTCGAACGCCATCCCCTTCGATCCGAGAAAGCCCTGGGACCCAAGTGGTCTACGCATCGGGACTCCGGCGGTCACCTCTCGCGGTATGAAAGAGGAAGAAATGAAGACGATCGCCAAATGGATTTCGGAGATTCTTGCCGATATCAAAGACGAGGGAATCCAAGCGCGAGTCAAAGGTGAAGTGAAAGAACTGTGCGACCAGTTCCCTGCCCCGGGGATCGCCTACTGATCCTAGGATGCCAAAAACCCGCACCCTCTGGGGTGCGGGTTTTTGTATGCTGAACAACCAGTTCTAATTCGTCGGGGGCATTGTCAGTTCAAACAGGGTTCGATGAGAACGACACTCGGAAGACTTCGGTTGCCGGAAGAGTGTCGAACGGCCAGTGGAGGTGTCTCGAAAAACCATTCGCGAGACAATTGAAAACATTCCAGCAATTTCACCCCTGCCCTTTGATCTCCGTGTCCCATCGGCTCATCCAGTCATTCATCTTTTCGCGGTAGAGATCCCAATCGAGTTCTTGTGGCGTGTATTGCAGGTCCCCCATCCAGTCGGGGAGGTCTTCTTCCGGGATGTCTTTCCGTGTGGGGATGCGGTAGTAGGGTTCGTTGGCGAGTCGGGCCGCGCTGGTCGTGGAGGTGACGAACTCATAGTAAGCCTTGGCGGCTTCGGGGTGCTTTCCGTTTTTCACAACCGCAATGCCATCGAGAATGACGGGACTTCCAGAACTCGGATAGACGATCTCGAACGGGTAATCGTACTTCGATTTCTGAAGCATGATGTCGGAGAGGGTCCACATGCTGATATCGCCGACGCGTTGCGCCATTTTTCGAAAAACCTGCTCGCCGCCATTCAGGTAATCCTTCGTGTTAGCGTCAACTCCATTCATCCACTCGAAGGCCTTTTCTGCATCGCCGGTCTCTTTGATGGAGCGGTCGATCATCCCGAAAAATATGGTCCGCATCGTGTCGGAAGGGAGCGGGAAACGGAGTATCAGACGGTCATCATACTTGGGGTCGGCAAGGTCGGACCAATCTTTCGGGGCCTCCTCTTCGGTGACTTTGTCGGAGTTATAGAAAATAATCTCAGGGGAGAGAAAAGAGGCATGCCAGCGATCCTCTGGATCGTGCTGGTATGCTTCGATCTGATCGGCCCAACTCGGAGAATAAGGGTCGAGAAGGTCTTCCTCGGCCGCGGTCATGAATGTGGTGTGCGAGGCGCCCCACCAGACATCGGCCAACGGGTTCGCCTTTTCATTACGAACCCTTTCGAGGCATTGTTGGGAAGAGAGATACAGGAACTCGACAATCGTTCCGGGGTGTTCTTTCTCGAAGAGCTCTTTGAACTCGCCGAGTATCTCTTTACCGTGGGGGGAATAGACAACGACTTTCTCTTCAAGGCCGGACTCGCTCTTTGATTCTGAGCGGGATCCAACCTCAACCTCCGGTTTTGAACAGCCGGAAACAAGGATCATAGGCAAGAGAGCGAGGAACAGACACCAAGGTTTGAGAGTTTTCATGACGCGATTATAGGGGGATTGTCACTCATTGGAATCGTAGACCCATTTTAAACCGACGGCTCTCCTCTTCTATAACTCCTATATCGCGAGTGGTTTAGACAATGTGGTTTGAATTATATGTAAAGTTTGATAAGATTGATAAGGCACCTCTAAGCCATTCTTTCTGTTGACTTTAGCACCCTTCGGATAGGGTATTGCCTGAGAAATTCCCACCTTCTCTCGTTTGGTAGCTTACCCTTGCAAATCTCAGTGGATGGACTATTATACGAAGCAGTAGTCAAAAGATAGATGATTCCTTGGGAGAGGAGGCGACAAAATGGCTTGTCAGAGAATGAACAAATGTCACTGCCACAATGTTGAATTTACGACAGTCGCCCAGTATTCCAAGAATACCGGGGTCGAAGATTTCGATGTGCTGTGCGACCGAGTCGGTTTAGGACAAACCTGCACTGCTTGTCGCTGCGACCTCGCCGATTACCTGAATGACCAAAGAAGGTCGGTCACTGAATCGTCGCTCGTTTCGATCCCGGCACTCAAACCAATTCAATCTGAAGCCTAAACAAGTTTCCGTTCACACCCAGTTGTCCCTACCATCCTTGCAACTCGCAATTCAGACTGGTACTCTCATCGTTCATATTTCACTCGATCCAAAACGAAGGGACTCCAGCAAATGAAAGGCAATCCTCAGGTCATCGAACTCCTCAATGAAGGACTCTGCGCGGAACTGACCGCTATCAATCAATTCTTCATTCACTCCCGTATGAACTCCGATTGGGGTTATGACACCCTGGCCAAAAAGTATTACGAGGAATCCATCGAGGAAATGAAACATGCCGAAACGATCATCGACCGTATTCTTTTCCTCGAAGGTGTCCCCGATATGCAAAAGTATCACAAGGTGTTAGTGGGAGCGACTGTTCCCGACCAGTTCGAAAATGATCTTAAACTCGAAATGGATGCAGTCGAACTCTACAACCAGGGTGTCAAAGTCTCCGCTGAGGTGGGGGACAACGCCAGCCGAGCGATTTTCGAAACCCTTGTTGCCGACGAAGAAGGCCATGTTGATTGGCTCGAAACCCAAATCCATGTCATCAAAGAAATCGGGCTTCCCCACTATCTGGCCCAACACATGGAAACACCGACAGCGGGTTAAGCCCGAATTCAGGAAGATCGTGCTGGTCTCCCTCCCGGACTTCGAGAGGGAGGCCTTTGTTTCTCCCCCAATTTACAAACCCCACCTACCCCGTCACAATCCCGGTTTTCATTTTCAAAACCAAAAAAAGAATCGAGTAACAATTTCAAATGGCTGGCCTGCTCTATCCGAAAGAATCCCAAGAAATCCCTTTCGTGGAAACCGCGCATCGAAAGATATCGACCTCGCTTCCACACCCCGAGTCACTCGGCCTTTTTCAAGAACTCGAACGCTGTGAGGCCCGTAGCATGCAAGGGCAACCTCCGATTGTTTGGCATCGAGCCGAAGGCTTTACTGTCGAGGATCCGTACGGAAATCGATGGATCGATGTCTCCTCGGGTGTGCTTGTCGCTAATGCGGGGCATGGACGGAATGAAGTCCGAAAAGCGATGGAGGCCGAACTGGATCAAGGTCTTCACCACAGCTACTGTTTTCCCCATCAAGCCCGAGCCGATCTCGCCTCAAACCTGATCGAGGTGACTCCAGGTTATCTCGATAAAGTTTTTCTCCTGACCACCGGATCTGAAGCCACTGAGTGCGCGATCAAATTGGCCCGCACCCATGGCGTCGAAAGGGGAGGCGAGAAGAAGAAGCGGATCGTAACCTTTAATAACGCATTTCATGGCCGGACTCTCGGAGCTCAGTTGGCGGGGGGCATCCCTTCTCTAAAGACATGGATTCACCAAGAAGATCCCAGTTTTGTTCAGGTTCCCTTCCCCGATGGTTATATAAATACCAGAGTGGGGTTCGAGGCATTCCTCGATTCATTGAAAGAGACCTCCGTCTCTCCTTCGGAAGTCGCGGGGGTGATGTTGGAGACTTATCAGGGAGCCACCGGTTCATTTGCTCCGGTCCCCTTTATGGAATCGCTGAGAAAGTGGTGCGACGAGAATGACATCGTCTTAATCTTGGATGAGGTCCAAGCAGGATTTGGACGAACAGGCAAGTGGTTCGGGTTCATGCACTATGGGATTGAGCCCGACATTATTTGTTGCGGCAAAGGAATCAGCAGCGGGATGCCACTCTCGGCGGTTATTGGGAGACAATCCCTAATGGATCAATTTGGCCCAGGAGAGATGACTTCGACTCACTCGGGCAACCCGGTCTGCTGCCGTGCCGCTCTCGCCAGCATCCAGTTGATCGATTCCGAAGGATTGGTTGGAAACTCCGAATGTTTGGGGGAGATCCTGCATTCGAGATTGGCAGGTCTACAAGATGAGTGTTCAATTCTCGGTTGTTCCCAAGGAAAAGGTCTGATCGCAGGTGTCCGGTTTGTCAAACCCGGGACAAAGGAACCGGATGGAGCAATCGCTCATGCGATCACTCGATCGATGTATGAAAGAGGGGTTCTGACTTTTTCACCGGTCGGCCCGGGTGGTGGGACGATCAAAATCAATCCTCCGCTTTGCATTACTCGAGAGGCGCTTGAGGAAGTTCTCGATGTATTCGGGGAAATCGTCCGAGAAAAACAGAGAGAGACCACCTGATTCCAATCACCGGGGTCCTTAAAATGCGAGTCGAAGATTTCGATTACACCCTCCCCGACGACCTGATCGCCGAACGCCCCTGCCCCGAACGCAACCGGTCCCGGTTGATGGTGATCCACAGACACTCAGGCGAAATCAACCATCGGTACTTTCAAGATCTCCCGCAGATCCTCACACCTGGAGATCTTCTGGTTACCAACGATACGGAGGTCATCCCCGCACGGTTGTTCGGAACGAAGAGAGGGGGGGGTGCAAAAATAGAAATCCTCCTGCTCGAAGAACGGTCTTCGTTGGTTTGGGAGTGCATCGCCCAGCGGGCTATCCGCCTTTCCGTGGGAACGGTCATCGATTTCGGCCAGGGTGGGGCCTGCGAAGTCGTCGAGGGTTTGGGTGAAGGCCGTTTCGTTTTCCAGTTCTTACCCGATCGTAACTGGAAAGAGTTTCTCATATTAAACGGCGAAGTCCCGCTTCCCCCTTACATCCTCAAAAAACGGGAGTCTCTCCCGGAAAAAGATCGAAGGGATCTAGAAAAACTGGATTCCGAACGTTACCAAACAGTTTATGCAAGGGCCGCAGGATCTGCGGCCGCTCCGACCGCAGGTCTCCATTTCACTCAGCGGCTCCTTGATGAACTGCGTGCAAATGGAGTCGAGATTGCCGGAGTCACGCTCCATGTGGGAATGGACACGTTTTCTCCGGTCATGGTGGATCGGGTGGAAGATCACCAAATGAAGTCCGAATGGTGCGAGTGCCCGGCGGAAACTTGGAGTTCGATCATGGCGACAAAGGAGAAAGGGAGAAGGGTCATTTCAGTGGGGACGACGACGACTCGGACATTGGAAAGTTATTCGAGGAGAGAGTGGCCAAAGGAACCCATTCGTACGGATTTGTTTCTGGCTCCAGGGGATTCGTTCCAAGTAGTCGATGCTCTCATCACAAACTTTCATCTTCCTCGAAGCACACTTCTGATGATGATATCGGCGTTTATGGGGAACGATCTGCGAATCCGCGCCTACCGAGAGGCAGTGGAAAAACGGTATCGTTTCTATTCTTATGGCGATGCGATGCTGATTCTCTAACTTCTTTTCGGGAACGATGCTTCCGGGTAACCTTAGGGTATGAACCACATTGAGCAGCTCATCTCTCATGGTTATTTGGTGGTCCACCAGGAAGATGCACGTGATCAACTTTCCCCGAAAGCCTACCAGGACTTGCTGCAAGTGATGGAACGATCGCTCAAGAAAAGGAACAGCACCCCTCTTTCCGCGGATGAAACTCGTGAGATGGAGGATTATTTTGCGTCGCGTCTCGATCCAAATCTGAAGACTTGTCCATCTTGCGGATCAGCAGTTATCCACCAAGGAGGGTGTCTCGAATGCTCCGACCCATCGTGCGGTTGGGCCGCCTGTGGCTGATCGCGTTCTGTCTACTTGGGATCGCACAGACAGGTGCGGCTCAACAGGACACCACCCTCCGCCTGACCTGGGCAGACAATCTGCTTCGAATTCACGCCGACTATCTCCCGGGGGGATCGATCGAGGTTTGGTACCTTGAGGCGTTTTGCCGTGAGGGGGCTCATGACCGGAAATGGAATGAAACAGTCGTGCCACATGAAACCCGGTTGGTTTCTCAGTCTGACAACCCACCGGTTCTCCAACTGGAGTCTACGATAGAACCTGGCGTCCTTGCGCATCATCGAATTGAATCCGGAACCGATGAGGTTCGATTTCACATTGCACTCACCAATCCCAATACAGAGTTCGCGGATATTCAGTGGGCACAACCCTGCATTCGTGTTGGAAGGCTGACTGGATTGGGGCAGAAAGAGTATTGGAAGAGATGTTTTATCCATACGGAGGGAGGAGCTGTATTTCTAAATCGGATCCCCCGAAACGAAGAAGCTCTTTACCGTGGAGGTCAAGTCTATGTCCCTCATGGAGTCGATCTCAGTGATGTGAACCCTCGCCCGATTTCGCGTGTAAGACCGATATTTCCTATTATCGGTTGCGTATCCGGCGACGACCGGTGGATTCTTGCGACTGCGTGGGACCGGACGCAGGAGCTTTTCCAGGGTGTGATCACATGTATTCACTCCGATTTTCGGATTGGAGGGTTGGCTCCCTCAGAAACGAAAGAAGTTAAGGGTAAAATCTATTTGTTGAGGAATGACGCAGATTCTCTCATTGACCGGTGGCGATCTGATTTCGGTAAGTAATACCCTCTGCCCAAACCTGGTTGATTTTCTTGACCTATCATACATCTAACCCGAGATTCCTAAACAACCCAAAAGGTTCAATTCGTATGCGCTAGAGTTCTCCTGCTGAATTAAGGGCTAAATCCAGCATTTGCGCCATTGTTGTCCCCCATTGTGGGTCATGTGCGTCTCACTTTTTCCACAAAAATTTGCGAGTTCCTCATGTGCAGTTGATCTAGTAATCGACTGGTGGGTTTCGAAAACCCCTCGAAGTGCCATTTTCCTAAGAAAAAGATTCCTTTTAGATTGTAATGTCCGCAAAATTTGATCTTGGCATATCCTGTGCTTAAGGGCCCTCTGTCTCCAAAGAGGCAGAAACGGTGCCGAGGTGGACACTCGGATGAACGCCGAAAAGAGTCTGGGTCACTGGAAAAGTTCAGGACCTTAAAAAAATCTTTCGCAAACGAAGAAGAAATCAGGAGGACAAGACTATGGTTAAATACGCAAACTCAAATCGTAAGGGCTTCACATTGGTGGAAATTATGATCGTTCTCGCGATCATCGGATTGATTGTCTCGATCGCCGTTCCGGCTTTCTTGAAGAATCGTCGCGACGCTCAAGGTAGTGCTTGCAACGGTCAGCTGGATTCCATCTTCTCGGCCAAAGAGCAAGTTGCTTTCAAACTGAATGTTCGTCCTGGCGGTCCAGTCATCGCCCTCGACACCGATCAGATCAACAGTTACATGCGTGGTACCGATGTGACTGACGACTGCCCGGGTGGTGGCGCTTACACAGTTGGTGACATCAATGACGCCGGAGGGCAGGTCATCGTTCCGGTCTGCAGTATGTCCGCCGACGATGCAGGTGGTGGTGTGACCTTTGAAGAAGACGGTCTCCACATTCACCGTCGTTCTTACGAGCAGGATGCCGCAGGTGCATACACTCGTAACGCTGCTTACACCTTCGCCGCCTAATCGGTCGCGGGTTAACCAAGAAGCAAGAGCATCATGGAAGGGCGATCCCAGGGGATCGCCCTTCCTTCTTTTTGCCAAGCGAAATCACAAATCCCCGAAAGGCACGAGCCCCCTGATCCGATCAAACGGATGATCAGAAAACGGGTGGGGAACAGAATGTGCCTGAGATGTCCCGTACTGTAAAAGATAATTCATATTGAAACTTGATTTCTCATATTGCGCCTGATGAGAAACCGACCGAAACCTCAAAGAATCAGACGAAATCTGCATGAAAGCGCGCCAACAGGCGACTTTTGTGACCTTGGCACACTCTCTGCATTTCGGCTCCTCGGTTGCCAAGAATGATCGGCCGGATTTTCGGCCGTTACCCAACACCCTCGTAAAACACAGGCCCTTTGGAAACCAAAGCCCTGAATAGAAATGAGAGGGAAAACAAATCAGGAGGATATGAATATGACCAAGTATGCAAACTCGAATCGTAAGGGCTTTACTCTCGTGGAAATCATGATCGTTCTCGCGATCATTGGATTGATTGTCTCGATTGCTGTCCCGGCTTTCTTGAAAAACCGTCGCGACGCTCAAGGTAGCGCCTGCAACGGTCAGCTGGATTCCATCTACTCCGCCAAGGAGCAGGTAGGATTCAAATTGAACATTCGTCCTGGCGGTCCAGTCATCGCCCTCGATACCGACCAAATCAACAGCTACATGCGTGGCACCGATGTGACTGACGACTGCCCTGGTGGCGGCGCCTACACAGTTGGTGACATTAATGATGCCGGCGGTCAGGTCATCGTTCCGGTCTGCAGCATGTCTGCCGACGATGCGGGTGGTGGTGTGACCTTTGAAGAAGACGGTCTCCACATCCACCGTCGTTCCTACGAGCAGGATGCCGCAGGTGCCTATCTCCGGACTGCTGCTTACACCTTCGCCGCCTAATCGGTCGCGGGTTGAACATGTCGAAACTGGAAGGGCGATCTCAAAGGGTCGCCCTTCCTTCGTTTGATACGGTATTCCATTGGAGGAGAATGAGGATGAAAAGCGTTGGTAATAGACGCAGGAATGGCTTCACGGTGTTGGAAGTCATCATCGTCATCTTGATCCTGACACTCATCATCTCGATCGGTATCCCATGGACTCTGGAGAATCGCCGCCTTGCCCAAGGGGACATCTGTTGCGGTCAGCTGGACGCGATCTTCAATGCTAAGGAACAGATCGCTTATAGAGAGAATATTCGCCCCGACTCACCCACTATCCCTGTCGATGTTGAACAGATCAACAAACTCGTCCACGATTTCGACGTGACAGAACCTTGCCCAGGTGGGGGGACCTACATTGTCGGAGACCTCAACGACTATTACGGTACGGTAGTCGCTCCGAAGTGTGACATGGCCGGGGACGACGCCGACGATGGGTTCTCTTTCGAGGAACTAGGACTTCATATCCACCGACGCTCCTACACGCAAAGTGCCGATGGTCGCTATTCTAGGCCAAGCCGGGTCATCGGCGCCTCCGACTAGAACCACAAGCCTTCTCGGGTTGAAATCTTTTCCCCGACGACGCACCGCGGCCGGGAGAACTTTTTAGATGAGTGTCATTCCCAACCGCCCCAAAAAAACCCAGAATGGCGGCATGACATATCGCACCGCATTGCTCAATTTCGCCATACTCGTGCTGTTGCCAGGAGGCTCCCACGCGGCCGACCAACCGCAGTGGGGGATGAAGCACAACCGAAACCTGATCTCCACGGAGACCGACATCCCCGCCACCTTCGATCCGGAAACTGGTGAGAACATCCGATGGTCAGTCGATCTTGGAACCAACACTTATGGCACGCCCATCATCAGTCATGGGAAAGTGTTGATCGCGACCAACAATGATAACCCGAAAGATTCCAAGCACGAGGGTGACCGAGGCGTCTTGATGTGCTTCGATGAACAGGATGGTTCGTATCTCTGGCAATTGATCATCCCCAAAATCGCCGACTACCAAGACTGGCCACGGATTGGTCTCACCTCTGTTCCGACGGTGGAGGGGGACCGGATCTACCTGATTTCCAATCGATGCGAAGTCCTTTGCGTGGACTTGAATGGATTACAAGACGGGAATGACGGGCCATTTACCGATGAGGCAACCTATGTTTCTCCTGATTCCAGTCCCCTGCCCCTGGGCGATAGGGACGGGGATATCCTTTGGGCAACGAATCTAATTGAGGAGATAGGTGTGCATCCACACGATGCCCCCTTCGGATCGATTCTGGTCGTGGACAATTATCTCTATCTTTGCACCTCCAACGGTGTCGATGCCTCGCATCGGTTCATGCCTGAACCGGAAGCCCCAAGCCTGGTAGTCGTTGATAAAGAGACCGGACGCGTGGTGGCAGTCGATGGAGAGAACATGGGACGACGTACTGTTCACTGCACATGGTCTTCCCCCGCATTCGCGGAGGTGGATGGGAAAGGACTCATCTTCATCGGGGGAGGCGATGGCATCTGCTATGCCTTCGAAGCCTATCAACCTGATCAAGATTCTTCCGAGATCTCGATTCTAAAAAGAGTTTGGAGATTCGATTGCGACCCCCTTGGACCGCGAGAGAACGTCCATGAATACAAGGGGAACAAAAAGATCAGTTCGAGTAATATCTATGGAATGCCCGTATACGATAAGGGTCATGTCCTTATCGCGGCGGGAGGCGATCTTTGGCATGGTAAGAATGAAGCGTGGTTGAAATGCATCGATGCCTCTCAAACGGGAAACATCACGGAATCAGGTGAAGTCTGGTCGTATCCGCTCGAGCGGCATGTGATGTCGACACCCTCTGTCCTGGCAGATCTCGTTTTTATCGGCGACTGCGGGCGCATGATTCATTGTATCAATCGAGAAACGGGTGAGGGCCATTGGTCCCACAATGCGGAGGGTGACATCTGGGGATCGCCGATGGTTGTCGACGGGAAGGTTTTTGTCGGCACCAAACGCGGAGATTTGTGGGTGTTCGCGGCGGACAGGGAAAAAAGAATTCTGGGGCGGATCAACATGAAAGCGCCTATCCAGGGGACCCCGACTGCCGCAAATCAGACCCTTTTTGTGGCGACTATGAATAAACTTTATGCAATTGGAGTGGATTAAGGGGCGATTAGTAACGGGTATTGCACCTATGTCGAGTTTTCCTCAATCGGGGGGAATTTCCGGAGATAGCGTGGTCTTGATCTCCTTTCATGAGATCTGTATAGTTACCGTTTATGGCTTTTTTGCCGTAATTCTGGACCGAATATCTGATAAAGGAACAAATCAAGATGCCTAGAGTATGTAAATTATCAGGGAAAAAAGTGCGCGCCGGTAATAATGTCAGCCACGCACACAATGTAACCAAACGGAAGTTCCGCCCCAACCTTCAAAAGAAGAAGCTGGTGATTAATGGAAAGAAAGTCCGTGTCTTGGTGAGCACCCGCGCACTTCGATCCCTCTCCAAGGGGAAAACCAAAAACCTGAATCTGGACATCTAAAGTTGCCTCAGGCACATGACCTCTTATCCTCGGGGCAGAGAAAGAACTTTCCCGTTCTTTTCCTGCCCCTTTTTCGTTAATAATCCTACTATGAAAAATTTCCCCCAACCCTTGTACCTGATTTCACTTTCCAGTCTGTTGTTGATCGGGATGATCAGTCCATCCTATGGGCTGTGGAACAACGAATTCGTGGGAAAAGTCACTGCCATAGCCGAGGAGACTTTTGTCACCGTGGAATGTGTCAGTCAATTCGAGGGGATGGGGCAAACCCGAGAGTTGCCGAGATCGGTTTCAGGGTTGATCGTGTCACCCACCGGATTGGTGATGGTATTGCAGAATGTGGAGGTCATCTCACGGATGGGAAATAGTTTTGCTCTCTCGCGTCCCGAGGAGATCCAGATCCTATTTCCGGATAGGAAGCGAATTCCGGGAAGATATATTGGTGTAGACCCCGATCTGAATGCCTCATTTTTCGAAATCGTCCCGAGCGATGGAGAATCTTATTCGGGCCCGTTCCTCGACTTCACTGAAAAAGTCCTTGCTGTGGGCGAAGAGGTTGCATCCTGTCGAATGTTGCCTGAGGAGTATGACCCTCGCTTGGATGTTGGGTTCGCGAATGTATCGACAGTCCTGACAAAACCGCGTAAATCGTACATGACTCAGCCCCCTCTTTCACCATTCAACGGTTATCCTGTTTTCAACAAAGAGACAAAAGTTGTGGGAATGGTTTTGGCGGATGATGGGAGTGCTGAGAGCGCGGCTCTGAGTATGCTGACCGGTCAGATCTCCATTCAACCCTCGGAACGATTCCTCAAACTGATTGAAAACCCGCCCACTAAGGTCGAAAAAGGCTGGCTGGGTATTCGTATGGAACCACTAACTCAAGACTTGGCGGAGATCTGGGACATTTCGGGACCGGGAGGAATCATTGTCACCTCCACGGTCAGAGGATCTCCAGCGGAGGAGTGCGGCCTGATGGCGGAAGATGTCATCACCGAAATCGATGGTTCGGAACTACCGGTTCGAACGTACCCTGATTTGAATTGGTTTCGACTGAAGGTTCGGGACTTGGAGCCCGGAGATCGCCTCAATATCAAGCTAGTTCGTGGAGCCTCCTCATTTGGTAAGGAGCCGGTCGAAACCAAAACGATCGATTTGGAACTGGGGATATCTCCCCCGAGCTTGACTGAAGCCGAATCGATTACACTTCCGGAAATCGGACTCAAGATTCGTGCGCTTACTCTTGATGTGCTCTTCGCGAGAAGGCTTCCAGAGACCATGGGCGGAGTCATCGCGGATTTCGTGGAAAGCGCAGGGCCTGCTGACATTGGAGAATTGAAAGAGAACGACATCATTCTTTCAATTTCAGGGAACGACCTAATCGACCTCAATTCGGTCGGTGAGTTGTTCGTCGAATTGAGGGAAGAGAAACCAAAGGAATTAATACTCCACGTGCTTCGTGGAAACAGTCGTCTTTTCCTCAAAGTAGTCCCGAATTGGAATTGACTATAAGTGCACTTGAGAGTTATGGGTAGAATCATTCTGTGCTTGCAAGTGACCCTCTGATTCGGCTACACTTATCGGCGTTTGATTCCGATAAACTTTAAGACGGGATGACGACGAAAGGGTTTCTTACATGGGTGAGTCCCTCTATGCAGAGCAATTGGCCCTTTTCAAGGAACAATTGAACACGACCCCGACAAGAGCTTATCGGGTTTTTGGCCTTTCGTTACTGTATAGTTTGGACGCGAACGATGTCACTCGTGAAAAATATCGTCTGGGTGTGAACCCCAAGTCCGCGCACGAGTTTTACAACCTGGGTGTACTGGCAAACGGCTCCGGGAGGCATACGGACGCGGTTCAGTTATACGAGATGGCAGTGGAAGTTGGCGGAGATTTTCCGGAAATTTATTATAACCTTGGGCTGACCTACGAAAAATTGAGCGAAAATTCAAAGGCAGCAGAAGCATATCAAAAGTATTCCGACTTGGCGAAGCGCGATGAGACTGAAGAAAGCAAATCGGAAATTCGCCAAATCAAAGGACATATTCGTCAGCTCAAGGGTTAACACTTCGTCAGGGGGAGGCGAATGGACCGCATGAGTCCGTTGAGTTTCAGAAAGTTCAAACTTGGGGCAACTATTCTCGTTCTGATGGTCGGGGTGCCCTCTTCCTATGAGGCCGCGACTTTCTCAAGTATGAGCGTGGACACCGATTCGGGTTGGGATCGAGCTCGAATTATTCTGGCGTGCAAATCGAAACCTTCTCTGAGTTCCACCAGTTTCAAATACTTGACCAACCCCGCCCGAGTCGTTGTGACCCTTTCCGGAAGTATTGATGGAATCAAAGAGGGAAGGACCTCTGTTGGCGATTCTTTCCTAAAGTCGATCACGGTTGACAAGATCTCTCGCAGCCGGTTTCAGATCACCGCTTACCTTGCCGCTCCTGTCGATAAAGCCGTCATCGATTTTTATGACTCCTCCCGGATGAATTTCGCCTATATCGACATCCCAAGGCCCTCACGTTACAGGCAGCCCTGGTGGACTTATGCAGAGGTCAAACAGGCGAAAGATTCTGGAATTCCGGTTGTTGTGATCGATGCAGGCCATGGTGGGTACGATCCCGGGGCAATCTCGAGGTACAACAAATCGTTAATGGAAAAGGACGTGGTTTTGGACATCAGCCGGGAAGTAGCGCGGGTTCTGAAACGAAACCGTAAAGTGTATCCCGTTATGACCCGAAGTGGCGACTACTATCCCACCTTGGATGAACGGGTGGATCTCGTGCGCAATACCGCGGCAGATTTATTCGTCTCCATCCATGCCGATTCCGCACCCAAAAACAGATCGGCCAATGGATTCGCGGTTTGGAAGTTGAACAGAGGCAAAGGTTCCTACAAATCGAGGGCCAACCAAACCTCTAAGTATGGATGGAAGAGCGCTCTCGACCAATACCCGCCCACACAACAAGCGGTCATGATGAAAAGGCAATCCTCATTTGTGGAAAGCGAGACCCAATTGGCTGCTCAGATCATGACCTCCTGCCTGGATCGAGTTCCGAATCTGGTCAATCGAGGAATCAAACCTCACGATTATAACTTGGTGGTACTCCGCCACGATTACTCACCGGCCATATTGATTGAAGCGGGATTCCTATCCAATTCCGGTGATTCGAAAAAACTGACTAGCAGCAGTTTTCGGACGGAGATTGGAGCAGAGATCGCGAGGGGAATCGAAAGCTATTTCGAGAACCGTGCTCGCGGTCATCGAAGGGCTCCCATCCGTCCAAGGATCAAGGTTGCATCACTTACAGAGGAACCTCTTCCCTATTACAGGGGCGAGACCTTCGACTATCGAGTGCGGCCCAATGAAACTCTGAGCGGATTGGCTCAGAGGTTTAATGTCACAAAAGATGAGATCCTTATTGCATCCGGGAAACCATTAACCAAGAGTTTTCTTTACAGGGGAGAAGTTCTCAAGATTCCCGCAACACCTTCGCAAACCTCGATCACTCCCCCAAGCAATCGGAGTCGAAAGTCGCGTCGTGAAATCATTCGCCGTTTACCCGAATCGATGCAACTGAACGGAACCGACCTCGGACTGAACTACCCGGGCACAAAACCGTATGAGTGGGGGTCTGACGATTCTCTGCTGACGGTCGCGCTCCGTCATGGGGTTACCGAACACGAATTGTTTCGGTTAAACCATTGGTCGAGACCTCGAGCTCTTACGCCAGGGGACATCATCCGTGTGCCGGCAGGAGGACCCGACGGGGGAACGGTATCACGGTCTAATCTCCTAAATTCGCTTGAGGCATGGGCAGCGGATGAACCTGGGGAAGAACTTCCCCCACCTTATGCCGAACCGGATAAGCCAAGAATCGAGTACACCACTTACAAGGTCCGTCCGGGCGACACTCTTAGTGAAATTGCGGCGACCTTTAAGGTATCAGTTACGGAACTCAAGAGGATCAATAGCCTCAAAAGTCACCTCATCGATGTCAAGCAAGAACTCAAGATCCCAATTTCCAAATCCCAATCCTCACTCGCTCTCCCACTGCAACACGCAATTCGAAGCGGCGAGAACTTAGAAAAACTGGCCAAACAATACGGCACCAGCGTCCGCCAACTCAAGCAACTCAATGGCCTCAAGGGGGACCGTATCCACGCTGGGGAGGTCCTCCGGGTTCGTTAGGAGGCAACCGGCCGCATGCCCGGAGAGATCCGTTTTTGGTTCCAACCCTCGACCGACCGCGTCGTCCTGTTTTTCGTAACCCTTTTTGGGATTTTTATTCTGCTTCGTGTCCTCAAGACGTTGTACCAAAAGTCCATAGAGAGGCGTCAAAAGAAAT
>JAJDBZ010000659.1 GCA_029261095.1 Candidatus Omnitrophota bacterium
TCCTCGGCCAACTCGCGGAGTGCTTTTCCAAATTGAGGACGGTTCAATCGGAGAGTCATCTCGCCTCTGAACATGTCTCCGCTCAGTTTCCCGGATATGCGATATGACAACGATCCCGAGGCGATAATCTCATCGGCGCTGACTCCCCCCTCATCACGCAACCACCGATCGAGCCATTTGATTCGGGTCGGAAACTGCAGCGAGGAAAGAGCGGCTTCGATCTGGAGGTTCGTTCCCGTCGACTCATATTCGCCTTTTGCCATCAGAAGGTTGGAATCCTCGCTCGGCGTCAATCGTCCGTTGAACGAAAACTGAGTTCGACCGGAGAGTCCCACTTCGGGCACGAAATTGATCGGGGTGAGGTGGAGCCTCGAGCGGTTTAGTAGATCCCACTCATTATTCCCGATGATTGCCGCGAGACTTTCGAGTTTGATCTCCAATTCCTCAGCCCACAGACTTCCCGCTGGATTGCCAGCTGGTCCAGACTTGGAAGAACTTGCCTTAACCTCGAAGCGTCCGTCGATCTTGAGGTCCTCCTCCGGAACCGTATAGCTGGCTTGGATTGTGTCCGCTTTCAAACTCCGGATTTCGTACTGCTCTTGGACAAAACGGACTGGGTCGAGGTGCAACGATATGTCAGTCGATTTGATTTCGAGAAGGTCTCCCTCGATGCGCGATTTCGCTTCCAGATAATCGAGTGAAAACCTCCCGGCGGGAAGGATGGCGGCAAATCCCTTGAGGACTGGCGGAAACTCGGTCTCCTCCAGAATCGCAATCTTGATCGCATCCTCGATCTTTCCGGTTGCCCAAAAATGGCTCCCAAACAACACCCCTAGGATCAAGAGGACAAATACAAGCAGACATCCCTTCTTCTTCACAGCCAAGATTCCTTCCCCCTATCCCGCATGGTAGACCGGACCACAGGTGTCCGGAATGACTCGCACCTCATCTCCAAATTCCTCTTCAAGAAAGCGCTTCAAAATATCCACAAAAAAACGTTCGGTGTAAAAATGGTCCAGGTCGATCAAGCCCATGCCTAGAGTCAAGCATTCGAGTGCATCGTGATGCCCCGTATCTCCTGTCAGGTATACATCCACTCCCAGAGCGGCTGCGCTCGAAATCAGGCTTTTCCCTCCACCGCTACACCACGCCATCGTGCGGATCTCGCGATCAGCTTCCCCCGCGAACCTCACCGGCGCGATACCAGCCCCCAAGGATTCTTTCACCTGTTCCGAGAGGTTACGCAGAGAACAGGGGTCTGAAAGTGCCCCCTTCCATAAAAAATGAGATTCCCCTTGGTAGGGGGCGAGGGGGTAGAGATCGTAGGCGACTTCTTCGTATGGGTGCGACTCCCATAATGCGCGGATGATCTTATCCATTCGCGATTTGGGGCATACCATCTCCAGTCGAAACTCTTCGACCTCTTCAAGAACTCCCTTTTCTCCGACAGCTGGATCTGATTTGTCGCTGCCTCGGAACGAACCTGTGCCTCGATGAGTGAACGCGCATTCCCGGTACTCCCCTATGGTCCCGGCGCCAGCCTCAGCCAGTGAGGATCGGACTAGTGGAAGCGCCTCCTCAGGAACGAAGGTGACTAGTTTCAGTGAGGAGGGTTGCGGTTTCATCGCCACCGGCCCGAAGTCTTCCATGGGTAGCCGTTTCCCGATTTCCAGGTTCATTGAAAGTGTCGGGGAAGCATCGACATTGGTGTGCGCGACATAGAGTGCGGCACTGTTCTCGATCAAGGAGTGGATTTCCCTTCCGGGGAAGCGATCGAGGTTGATCTTCTTGAGAGGAGAAAAAATCAGAGGATGATGAGCAATAATCAAACCGGCGCCTGATTCCTTGACTCCCTCCAAAGTGTTCTTTCGGACATCCAGGGCAATCATTACAGTGTCTACTTCCTTCTGAGCAGAGCCTATCTGCAACCCAATGTTGTCCCAATCCGAGGCGTACTCCGGGGGCGCGACCGCCTCGATGGCACTCATGATATCCGAAATTAGGATGGCCATTCTTGTCCTCTAAAAAAAATTGAAGAACCAGCTTGTTTTCTATCAAACTGCTACCGATAATAAGTGCAAATATAAGCACTAATGGTTGTTCGCCTGCATTCTAAGGGGAAAAGCAGGCCAACGACAACAACTGTTTCGTCAGGCAAGGGGAGAAAAGATGACCCAATACGAAGAACTGGAAGTGAAACTCCAGGAAATGCTATCCCTCCAACAACAAATCAGGTTGTTTGCCATCAACAACCTCACTGAGGATAACCCTTTCCGACCCTTGATCGAAAGCCAATCGCAAGATTCCGCAGACGAGATTCGTAGCGTCATCGGGAAGAGCGGTGCTCCTGTGAATCGGTCCTAATGAGTCATTCCCAATCTTTGCCGATCTAACCCACCGTCAAGGATACATTTTTTCGGTTGATTCGACCTAACAGGCAATGCTAGAGTGACTTCAAATTTCTTTCTGACCCTTGAGTCACAAGGAAATGTGCTTGAGGAACTGCCTGCACCTATGAAACAACTATCCGACAAGAGAAAGATGTCCTATTTCGACCTTCTTATTCGAAGCACCCTACACACCTGTTGCCTTTTCGCGTTGATACTATCGTTGACCACCCTGTTCTCTGGAATCTCTGAGAGCAGTGCGGAGGATGTCCCAGTTCCCGCGACGGATGTTTCTCAAGAGGCTTCCGGCCCCATTCGAGTTCAGCTGGGGATTGAAGTCAATCAAATTCCCGAGATCAATCAAAAGGCCGAGAGCTTTACCGTTGTCGGTTACCTGCTGCTCGAATGGGAAGATCCAGAATTCTCGTTTGATGCGGTTGAAGCCGGAGCGAAGGAAAAGTTTTTAAACCGGAAACAGTTTGAGACGCTTGTGGCCGAAAATGCTCTCAGGTGGCCAATATACATTTTTCAAAATCAACAAGGAAATCGTGCCACTCAGGAAGAGACCTTCTTGGTAAGGTCCGATGGGAAGGTTCTGATCGTTGAGCGATTCACTGTCATCTTGCAGGCTCCGGACTTTGAGTTTTCCAAGTACCCCTTTGATACGCAGGACTTTTACATTCGGATCGTCTCCTTGCCGCGTGACGATAAATTTGTTTTCGAACCTCACCCAGATTTCAATAGCATGGGAGACCACCTTGGGATGGAAGCATGGAGTGTGGGAGAACCCGATGTGAGTATTTCGACCTATCGGTTCGGCCTTCCAGGAAAGCATTCCCAATACCTCTTCCATTTTAAAGCCGCGCGCCACATCAACTATTACATCCTCCGCATTTTCGTGCCTATGTTTCTGATCATCACGGTATCCTGGGTAACCTTCTTCATGAAGGATTACGCCAAGCGAGTGGATGTCTCGACTGCCAACCTCCTGACCTTTGTGGCCTTCAATTTCACCTTTGGTTCGGAACTGCCACGACTTGGGTATCTCACATTCATGGACCTGTTACTGGTCATCTCCTTCATCATCACGGCGTTCACCGTCGTCTGCAATGTCATCATTAAGAGATTGGACTCCTCGAACCAAGATGCCCTCTGTCAGAAGATCGACACTTTCTTCACTTGGGGTTACCCCATCGTTTATATCGGTTCATTACTGGTAATGGTTTTCTATTGGCTATACTAATGAGCTCGATTGTCTCGTAAGGAAACCGTCTGATAATCCACCATTGTCAGACCCTTCTTCGAGTTTTTCTGACTAAGATCAGTGAAGCGTTTTTGCTCCGCCTCCACCCTAAGACCGCCGGACCGCGGTCAGGAAATGAGGGTTGGGACAACCTTCGGGAAGAAGGGGCCTACTTTTGGCGCATCGAAAAAGGGTATCCCAATTCCAATTGATACGCGCCAGCAGAAGGAGGGTTAATGAGGGATCAAGCCGGAAGGTTTCTAGGGCGAACGGCCTTTACTTTGGCGATCGGCTTCCCAATCTGGAGTTTTTCGCCAGATCGACAGGTCCAATCAATGGTATCGGGAGGAAAAGCCATCACCACCGAAGATCCCACCTTGAAATACCCCAAGTCTTCACCTGATTGGTACTTTCTCCCTGGCTCAAATGCATGGTGGATTCCATTCACCATCCAGGAACCAATCATCACGAACACCATCGGAAAGCCCCATTCCGTTTCAATGGTGATGGATAGCCGCTCGTTCAACACATCTCCCCTCTTCATGAGAAGTAAGGGGACCGCCAGACCGGGTTTGTAAGAGTAATCGGCCACCATGCCATCCAATGGAAAGACCAAGAAGTGAAGGTCCCAGGGTGCGAGATAAAGCTTCACATAACTCCCACCCGCAAACGATTCTGCCAACTCCCGGTCTTTCAAGACATCGGTGAGCGCAAACTTTCTTTGCCTGCCGAAAAGGGCTTTCTCCTCCAATTCCAAACTGGGACCAATCTCTGTCAGCGTTTCGACCTTCGATTGAGCTGGACTTAAGAGCTGCGCTTCGGAGGCATTGATGATCAGGTTAGGACGACGCAGGAAGATTCGATTAATCCCGACTAAGTCGGCAATCTTCTCGACCGGGGTAACACGTCCCGATTTGGTATATTCGGGCCGTCTTCTGAGGAATATCGGTGGGGTTGGCATTCAGATTCGGAGACAGCTTTTCAGGGAGTGACTGATGATGGCCTCATCAGATCGGTCGTAGTTTCAACTCTTCCTCTGAGAGATGGAGAGGGCAAGGGTCTTCTTCCGAACACACCGGACAGTTGTCAGATGTCTTGCAAAGATCACAGGGAATCCCCTCGATAGCCTGCTTCTTAAGATCCTCGTCGCTTAATATTGTCTTAACCAAAGCCAGCAACCGAATCCCCGTTTCTGGCGACAGAAGGTGTTCCATTTTACAGGCATCCACCAATGCCTGTTCCTCCTCAACCCCCAGCACATCCTTAAAGAAGGTCTCCAGGATCATGTGGTTCTTCTTGAATTGGAGGGCAATCGAGTTTACCTTTGGAGGGAGACGCAGGAAATGGTTGTCATCCTCATCCACCAACCCCTTCTTTTTCAAAGAAGCCAGGGAGGTGGATGCGCTGCTTCGTGAAACACCCAGGTGGTTGGCCACATCAGTAACTCTCGCATAACCGCGGGCCTTAAGCAGATCGCGGATTGCCATCAGATAGTGCCCCATACTATGGGTTACACCATTTTCTTCGAATTGTTTCCACACTTCGTTTGTCATATCGATTTCGCTATTCTAGACGGGCACACTCACATTCACACCGCTTACTTTACCACATCCCTCAAGAAACCGGCACCCACATACCCTAAAATAGCACTGGAATGTCATGAAGGTAATTTGTATATTTGACGATTCAATGGAGATATGCTCCCAAGCTCCCAAGTTGGCCTCAGACGCGCTACACTGGAAACTGGACATTGTGGATAACTACTGATAGAAGGAATGCCTTGCCTGAATTGCTGAACCTTGGTTCGTGTGCCCTAGTGGGTACGGAGGTGTGGTTTCGATGGAAGACAAATTGACTCCCACAGAATTCTTGTTTCTCCCCGAGGAGTGGATCCCTTGAAGGTGCTTCAAGTTGCTCATTATTATGGATCGCCTGGCGGGATCGAGCGAGTCGTATCCCAGTTTTGCTCTTGTCTAAAACAAGACCATGAGGTTGAAGTCCTGGTCTGCAACCGAAGCTCAAAGACTGAAGAGAGTATCGAAGATGGCGTTCGTGTGACTCGCGTTGGACGAGTGGCTCACGTTAATCGGATGTCGATCTGCCCTACCTTTCCCTCATGGCTGAAAAAGAAGAATCCCGATATTCTCCATCTCCATCTCATCAACCCAATGGCTGAATTGTCCTACCTGCTTTCGGGTGTCAAGTGCAAAACTCTCGCGACCTACCACATGGACATCACGAGGCAGAAATGGATGAAACCATTGCACAATCCGATATTGAATCGGGTCCTGGATCGATTGGATTCCATTACCGTGAGTTCAGAAAGGTTCGCCGAGTCTTCCCCCGTCCTCTCGCAGCATATGAATAAGATTAAGGTCATTCCCTTTGGAATCTCTGAGGAACGATTTAAAGAGACTCCCTTTAACCGCTCGCTCACCGAGGAGTTACACAAACAGTATCCCGGAAAGGTGGTCCTCTTCGTGGGGCGCCTAACACACTACAAGGGCCTTCACATCCTTATCGAGGCGATGAAAAAAGTGGATGGAACCTGCATCTTGATCGGTTCCGGTTACCTCGAGGAGGATATCCGCGCGAGGATCAGAAAAGAGGGACTCGGAGACCGCGTTCACTTGATTGGGAAGGCGAGCGATGAGGAACTGGTTTCATATTACGACCGCGCCGATGTCTTTGTCCTACCCTCCATAAATCGGACAGAATCCTTTGGAATCACACAGCTCGAGGCAATGTCCCGAGGCACCCCTGTCGTTTGCACAGAAGTCGGGACAGGAACCACCTCGATCAATAAAGACAATGAGACAGGGTTGGTTGTCCCGCCGGCTGATTCCGATGCTCTCGCCCAGGCGATCGGTAGGATCTTGAGTGATGAGCCTCTTGCTCATAAACTATCTAAAGGCGCTATCGAGAGGTGCAATACCTACTTTTCGGAGGCCACTATGTGGCAGAACCTTCGAAAAGTTTATTCCGAAATGTTGGATTAAGGCCATCGCCGATCCGATCCCCTCGAAATCAGCCCTCAAGATCGGAGATTCTTTTTGGCTTCCGGAAACCTAGTTGACGAAATCCTTTCCAATCTGAAACTCGTACTGGATGGATTGAAGAAAGCAGGCCCGGTTGCTTGGGGGTTGATCGGCCTATTCGCCCTGCTCTATATAGACCCCGCCCAATGGATCTGGCGGGCTTGGTTCCGCGAAGATGGCTACTATACGCATGGCCCGCTCATCCCCTTCGTCGCGGCGTGGATGGTTCTCTCCAACAAAGACCAACTCAGTCGCCTCACAGTCAAACCGAATTGGGCTGGATTCGCGATACTCGTCTTTTGCAGCCTTGGGTTCCTTGCCTCGACTCTCTGCCATATGAACCCGCCAAAGTATTTTCTCTTCGTTTTTTATGTCCTCGGGTTTATCCTTTTCCTCTTCGGAACTGAAATCACCAAAGCGGTGATGATTCCATGGCTCTTCTTATTTTTTATGGTACCGCTACCCGACGCCGTCATCGACTTGTTTACTTTCCAACTGCGAATTTTTGTTACCGCCTCGGCTGTTCAGTTGGTCGAGCCCTTCGGTTGGGCCATCGTGAAAAGCGGAAACTATATCTATTATCCGAATGGTCAAACACTCGTTGTGGATGATGTATGCGCGGGTCTGCGTTCGTTGATTTCCCTATTGGCATTGGGTGCGATTTTCGCTTATTTGTCCAAGCTGAACCTCAAGGGGAAACTTCTCCTATTCGTTTTATCCGCCCCGGTCGCGGTCATCACCAATGTCATCCGGATCTTCTGCCTAGTGATCGTGGCCAAATTCTGGGGAACTCAGGTTGCCTCAGGGACGGTCCATGATTTCTCCGGCTATGCGATTTTCGTCGTTGCCTTTGCGATGCTTTATGGGTTAAATGCCTTATTAGAGAAATTCTTCCCAGACCACGAAAACGAAGTGGCCAACGATTCGGAACACCCTGCCATCCAGGGAGAAGTGAAATGAAGAAAAACACCCCACTCATCATAGCAACCCTTCTCATCGGAGTGACCGTCGTCTTGAATTTCATGGTCCCTGAACCAGGGGAATACGCCAAACAGGGTGATCGGATTTCGAATCTAGTCCCACTGACCTTCGATAAATGGGCGTCGGAAGGCGACCTTCCGGTGAGCGATGACGTCAAACGCATTCTCGGTACAGAGGATGTTATCAATCGCAACTACATTCGCCCTGGAGGGAACGATCGCATTCTGTTGAGCCTTGTTTTTTCCGGAGGACATCGCCATTCGATGCACCCACCCGAAGTTTGCTACCAGTCACAAGGGCACACCCTGGTGGGACGCTCCAACATCGACCTGCTTCCCGATTGTGAAGCAACCGTTCTCAACCTCACCCACGGTAGCGGCTATGAAACACTCGTGAACTATTGGTTCTTCAGCGAGGGAAGAGAAACGCCCAGTTACATGTGGCACCAGGTCCATTTAGTCTTGAATCAAATCTTCTTCAGCTCACAACCGTCGGTCCTGATTAGGTTTTCCACCCAGGTCCATAACGGAAATCAAGAGGAGGCTCAAGCGCTACTAACCGAATTTGCCGCTCAGGCCGTCCCAGTGATTCGTGGGAAACTTCCTTCATCAGATAATGAATCCAGTGAAATGACCGCTAGCGCCCAATAAGTCATCCAGATTGACCGATCGTTTTTTTTCTCTCTCTCTTGACGCAATCCCTGACTCGCTTGATGGTTTCATAGTCACTCTGAATTGCTTCAAGATATAAACTCAATGAATCCTGATTCCTCTATTCGCAAGCCTCCATTTGTCCTCTCTCGTTTCCAGAGCGACAGAATAAATGCTCCGCTTTCGGATCGATCATTCTGGTTGCTATCCGACCCGGATGAAATTTTGATGGGAAAGGGAAAGGACCTTCTTCAAGCTTTGGAAAGAATCGAAAAGAGAGGCGAGTGGTTCGGGTTTCTGGGTTACGAGATCGGGGAAATCACAGAGGAGGTTGAACCTCGGACTGATCGCGGCTGGGGGCTTCCCGATTTCTGGTTTGGAAGATTCACAAAGCGAGAAAGGGTTACCCCCCACACTCCCGCCAATTCTTCTCAAATCACAGGTGGTGTGACAGCGAGCCTATCTCGGACCGAGTATCTCAAACGTCTCATTTCGATTCGAAGATATTTGGAGGAGGGGGACATCTATCAGGCCAATCTGTCGGTAGAGTTTAAGGCGGACACAGACAACGATCCAATGGATCTTTTCCTCAATCTGACCGAGGTCTCCCAAGCCAGTCATTCCTGCTATCTCGATTCCGGAGATTGGAAAATACTTTCGGTGTCACCCGAACTCTTCCTTCATATCGACCTTGGGTCCATTGTCACCCGACCCATTAAGGGGACCATTGGAAAATCAGGGGAAACGACGAGGGATCGCGAGTCTTTGGAATGGCTCCTAAAGAGCCCAAAAAACCTCGCAGAACTTTTAATGATCGTTGACCTCGAAAGAAACGATCTTGGTCGCCTCTGTAAGTTTGGTTCGGTCCGTGTTGATCGATTCCCAGAAGTTCTTGAACTTCCCCACCTCTACCACCTGCTTGCCACCGTCCGAGGTGATCTCCGCGATGGTCTATCCCTCTTCGATATAATTTCGGCCACCTTCCCGGGCGGGTCTATTAGCGGCGCGCCTAAAAGACGCGCCCTCGAGATAATACGTGAACTCGAGCCGCATTCTCGTGGCCCGTATTGCGGCGCGATGGGGTATCTATCGAAGAATCAATCAAATTTGAACCTCGCTATCCGGACCGCAGTTTGGAAGGAAGGAAGAGTCGGGTTCTGGGGCGGAGGAGGGATCGTTTTCGACCATGATCCGGAGTCGGAAATGAAAGAAATCATCGCGAAGTTGGACCCCTTCCTCAGGGTGCTAAGAATCGATCCACACGGTTTCTGGTAAGCCCTGGTTGGCATCGCATCGATGAAACACCGCATCGTTTTGGCGAATCAATAACCGTTAAACCACTCTCAACATTTGACTTAGATCCAGCTTGGAGAAATAACTGGTATTCCGGTTCTTAAATGTTGACAAAGGCCATAATAATTGGCTTAATAGTACTAGATTATTTTTAAGGAGCCGGCCATGCTCACGGGAACGACCCTTGCAGCCATTAGGATGCTCGTTTACCTCACTCAGTGTGATTCCCAGACCCCCATTTCTCCGAGAAAAGTGGCTCTGGCTATCGATGAATCTCCCACCTATCTCGCCAAAGTCGCGAACATCTTGACCAAAGCCGGAATCGTTCGCTCGCATCGGGGAGTGACCGGTGGAATGACCCTCGCTTTGGACCCTACGGACATCAACTTGCTTGAAGTCTATGAAGCCTGCCAGGGAAAATTTCTCGGGGACTTTTGTCAGGATGTCCCTACTGATTTTCCAGCCTGCGCATTCCATCAAGCCATGAAGGAACTTCACGAATCGGTTTCAAAAGTCCTCGCGCGTTGGAACCTGGATGCGCTTAAGGCGAATCCCTACTCGGTGGTCGCGATCGACTCCAAGATTCCGTGCAAGTTGTCCGTAATCGCAAAATCCCAGGCCTCGAGCCTCAATATTTCCAATAGAACCACTCAGGAGGATGAACACCATGACAATGCACTGTAACCAATGTGAACAAACCTATCGCGGGATCGCATGCGAAACGGTCGGTATCTGTGGGAAGGACGAAGATGTCGAGTCGTTACAACAAATCCTTTTGTATGGTTTGAAAGGCATGGCCAGTTATGCTCACCATGCTCGGCGGTTGGGGAAGGTGGACGAAGAGGTCAATGCCTTTATGGAAGAAGCCCTTTTCGCGACCGTGACGAATGTCAATTTCGATCAGGCCGCACTCTTCGAATTGGTGCTCGAATGTGGGCGCATCAACCTGAAGGTCATGGAGATGCTCAATGACGGTCATGTCGAGAGATATGGACAACCCTCACCAGCCACTGTCTATGAAGGAACAAAGGCGGGTCCGGGTATCTTGGTGACTGGCCACGATATGGCCGACCTGGAAAACATACTCAAGCAAGTCGAAGGCACCGACATCAATGTATACACCCACGGCGAAATGTTGCCCGCCCACATGTACCCCAAAATGCGCGAACACCCGAACCTCGCAGGTCACTATGGGGGGGCCTGGCAGAAACAGAAGCACGAGTTCGAAGAGTTTCAAGGTCCGATTGTCGGAACCACAAACTGTGTGCTGATCCCCTTGGCTACCAACACCTATCTTCACCGGTTCTATACCACGCGTACCACCGCAGTCCCTGGTGCGACACGAATTTCCGATGATGATTACAAGCAAGTCATTGAGAAGGCATTGGAATGCGGATCTCTCCCAGAAGAAAAACATGGCGAGAGCCAGGTAGGTCACCATTGGAGTTTTATTCTCGGAATGGCCGATAAGGTTGTGGATGCAGTAAAGAGCGGCCAGATCAACCACTTCTTTGTCATCGGCGGATGCGATGGCGCGGAACCGGGAAGGAATTACTTCTCCGATTTCGCTCAGGGAACTCCACAGGATTCCCTCATCCTCACTCTGGGTTGCGGCAAATACCGGATTCGAGATCACGATTACGGCGAGGTCGCTGGTATTCCACGTCTATTGGATGTTGGACAATGCAATGACGCTTATGGCGCTATCCGTATTGCGTTGGCCTTGTCAGAGGCTTTCGGTTGCGGCGTGAATGACCTCCCTCTGAATTTGGTCATCTCATGGTTCGAGCAGAAAGCCGTCGCGGTCTTCCTGACACTTCTTCATCTCGGCGTGAAAGGAATCCGCCTCGGACCTGCTCTCCCGGCATTTATCACTCCGAATGTTCTAAAGGTTCTGGTGGATGAGTACGATGTCAAAGCGATCGGCGCATCCGCCAGTCGAGACCTTGAGGAGATATACGCGGCCAAGAACTAAGACCGAATGAGGATGAAATATAAATGATGAAGCCCGGGGTAAGGAGTTCTTCCTTCCCCGGGCTTTGTTTGATACAACAGTGTGACTCAACTTTGTGAACGCCTGAGTCCTAATGCGCGTTCTCCGTCGCCTTCAGTGTCTTCAAGAGAATCTTCAGGTCCAACCACAGACTCCAGTTCTCAATGTACCACATGTCGAATTCGGTTCGCTTCTCGATCGAAGTATCCCCGCGCCAACCATTCACTTGAGCCCAACCGGTCACTCCCGATTTCACCATGTGTCGTTTCATGTAACTTGGGATCTCCTTTTTGAATTCGTTCACAAAGAAGGGGCGCTCCGGTCTCGGTCCAACCAAAGACATCTCGCCTCGAAAGACATTGATGAACTGAGGGGTTTCATCGAGGTTTGATTCACGAAGAAATTTCCCCAGTCGGGTTCTCCTCGGATCGTCCTGCTTTGACCAAACTGGCCCCGACTCGGCTTCCGCGTCCGGGCTCATTGTCCGGAATTTGAGGACATCGAAAGTCCGCCCGTCATGACCGATTCGTTCTTGACGGTAGAAGAGCGGACCCTTCGAATCCAGCTTGATCGATACCGCGATAATAGCCCAAAATGGTAAGCAAAACAGGACTAACAAGCCCGATCCCACCAAGTCGAGGATTCGCTTCAAGACTATCCTCGAACCCGACAAAGGCGTTTCTCCCAGTGCCAGTACAGGGGCCAAGACACGGCCATCTACTTGGATTTCATCCAACAACTTTTCAAAGAGATTCGATGTCAGAAAATAGTCGACTCCGAATACCTCACAACTCTGAAGGATCTCATTGACTAATTCGATTTCTTCAACTTGGAGTCCGATGAACACGGTGTCAAATTCTCCTGTGGCCAGCGATCGTCGGAAATCCCGACTTGGATTCCCCAGAACGGGGATCGAATCGATCGTTTCCCCATCTAACAGTTCTACCTCTGACAAGTTTGATATTTGAACTCCAGCCATCAGAAACTCTGTCCCGTGACCCGCTCCAATTTCTTTCAATATCTTTGGAAGCGAATTCCGGTCAGAGGCAATCGCAAGAGTCCGACGATAACCCCATCCGCTCTGAACCATGTTGTGGTGCGCGTTCTTCAGAAAATAGTGCGCTACAATCGCCAATCCCACTGTCAGGAAGAAGGCAACAATCCGAGTCCCACGAGATAGAGGTGTGCCCGTAAGGGTCAAGAAAACCTGCAGGATGACATTCGCGATAATCACACCAAGAATGATGCGGAGGATATGAACGCGACGGTCCATCCCAATTCTGGATCGATAAAAGCCCAGTCGTTCGAAAACTATAACTCCCACAAGGGCTGCGACCAGTCCGAACTTGAAGAAGAGACCGAAGGAAGGGGGAGCCCACCCCTCCTGAAGCGGGAAGACTTCCTCCAATGGCGAGTAAAAGCGAAACCCATAAGCTACCCAGATCGAACCCGCAAAGACGAGAGCGTCGGATAACGCCAGTAACAAGAGGGGGAGCCAATACGGATCATCCCCGAATCGATGCGGCCTTTTGTCCAAAGGAACCTATCCTCCCGTAGCATTCGGTCGTAATGAAAGCGGCTGGTTTAACCTCTTCTTGCTAGAGTATACCCCACCACCCTCTTGGCTCCAGCCTGGAAAAGTGCGACGGAACATCCGGCAAGGGTTTGCCCGGTAGTCATTACATCGTCAACCAATAATACCCGCATCCCCGTAACGCTTTCAGGACCTGGAGAAAAAGCCCCCTGAATGTTCCGTTCACGATACCGGCCCGGGATTTGGCTCTGAGGCAATGTCATCCGAACACGCTTGGCCGCTTTCGGAAGGACAGGGATATTCCATACCTTTCCAAGGGCATCTGCCAACAATTCCGCTTGATTATACTCTCTCCGAAATCCCCGCCACCAATGGAGTGGAATCGGAACAATGGCATCGAAGTCTCTGGGATTCAAAAACCGATCCGCCCCTTTTAGGAATATCTCATAAAGAAACGGTCGGACCCGACGGCTACCCTGAAATTTGAACTCGTGGATCAGTTCTCGGATAGGACTTGTATAAGAGCACGCACTCCTCGAAAACGAATAGCAAGTTTCGAAATGTGGACATTTGGCACACTGGGATACCGGACCCTCTGCGGAGGCAGACCCACATCTGGAGCATATGGATTGACCAAGTAATTTGATTTTATCTGCGCAGGTTGCACAGACGAAAACCTCGATCTTGGGAGTCTCAATACGCTCACCACATCCACAACAGGTGGGTGGAAAAACCAAGTTGAGCGCCGATTCAAGTAGGGTGGAAGACATCGAAGTGGCCATCCTAGAGAGCACCACCTTGCGATTTCACTCGATCGAATCACGCCCCCTCCTCCTGCCGAAGGGGGGGCGTGATCCGAATTTAAATTTTGCTTGGATCGATAATGACAAACCGCACCTTTTCTCTTTTCCAGGTGTAGGTCGTCGCGATCATCCCATCGGACAACTGAATGACCGCAGGGTAAGAAAACTCAGATCGCGGCTCCTTTTCGATATCCATCACGTTTTTCCAGGTTGCGCCTCCATCTGAGGAAACTCCGAGATTGATGGGAGTCCGTCCTCGTTCGGTGTGGTTATAAACCATGACAACGCGCCCATCGGTTAGATTCACCGCGTCCA
The DNA here is from genome assembly GCA_029261095.1 of Candidatus Omnitrophota bacterium. Lineage (GTDB taxonomy): Bacteria > Hinthialibacterota > Hinthialibacteria > OLB16 > OLB16 > JACKFH01. The sequence continues at coordinate 14,238 of JAJDBZ010000659.1, forward strand.
GCCCGGAACCGTTATGCGGTAAAACTGTATTCTCCGCATCGCTCCAGGTTTCGCCATCGTCGATCGAGATCGCGGTCGCCACACGTTGGGTCCCCCGCGAACGCATCATCATTCTCAGTTGTCGGGGGCTCGACCGAAAAATCGTCGGTTGGATCAATCCATTCAGGTTATCCCTGAGGTTGATAGGAGGTGTTACCCTCCAGGATCGACCGCCATCCTCTGTGATTTCACAGTGACATCCCCATACCTGCCATGCTTCAACCGAACTTCCGCAGATGAGGGTTCCATCCTCCAATTGGTAGGGTTTGTTCTTGATGGGACCGAGAATTCCTGCGGGGAGAAATTCATATTCGGACCAAGAATACCCTCCGTCATTGGATCGAATGATCAAACCGGTCCAAGTCCTCGGATCTGGCCCCGCCTTGTAATAGAGCTGAATCTCGCCGGTTTGATTGTCTTTCCATAAAACCGGGTTCCAGGTAGCCACCCCCTCATGCTGTGCCACTTCTACCGGAGCCGACCATTTCCCATCTTTCCTGTGTGAAATCCAAATTCCCACATCAGGGTCTTTTTCGTCTGTCCCACCGAACCATGCAGCCAAAATAAGTCCTGGCTCAACCTCTACCAAAGTGGATGCATGACACGAAGGGAAGGGAGCGGTTTCATAGATGAATTCCTTGACGACCACTGCATCCTCCGCCCCGGCGGGAGACAGCAATCCGATAGAGAGTGCTAGCATCGTGAATCTAAGGGCGCTTTGCCACATTCTGAACATTGTATTTTTCCTCCAAGAATTAGCCCGAAACGGATTTCGGGGTGGTACGGATAGCATCCGAAAATGGGGATCTAAACCGCACTAGACAGAAGAGATTAAAGAAAGACTGTGAGGATAGAAACCCCTTGCAGTGGTGAGATCTCTTCATTTCCTCGAAAGGCAGGGGGGTCGAAATCCTCAGTCCCGAATGGTTGGTCCCCTTTTTGGGGGACAATCCTATAAAAAAGGTTTATCCTGAAATCAGATATTCTCATGGAGGGTGTCAATTGCGATGTTTTTGATTTGGACTCGCCGTATTCAAGATTGGGCTCACATTCCAGTGTGGGCCCTCTGGGTTGCACTGTTAACATATCAAATTTCTCTAGGTGTGACGGGTGCTCTAGCCCAACCAGACTTACCCGCTCTACCCGGCATAACATTCGTACCGATCGAGGATGCCAGTATTCCCTGGCAAGCTTGGGGTGAATCGGATAAGTCCTCCTTTTCCTTTATGTATGGCCGAGTCGGTTCCATGGAACAAAACCCAGGAAGAGTCCTTGTCATCATCCCCGGGAGTGCATCCGAACCCTGTTTCTTGGAATCTCCCATTCGACAGGCCGCCAGTTCGATTCCAACCATTTTGATTCAACCCATCCTAGAACCGACCGATTCATTCGCATGTGGTTCTGAAGAGGGGCTACTTCATGTGTGTCAGGGCATTTTGAAAGCCTATGGCATTTCCCCCGAGAGCGTTTTCCTGGTAGGTGAGAATCGACGCTCATCAACCGCACTCTCACTCGCGAGCAATCATCGATCTGAGTTTGGTGGCGCCATACTTTGGGAAGGGGGTCCGGGGGCCGCACTCCCCTCGAACCTGACACAGACTTCCATCGCGCTACTCGGTAATCGGAACAACTTGGGAGATTTCTCCCTCTTCCTTAAAGATTGTGACGACCATTCGGTCCCCTTCAAGATGAATTCCTACTGGGGTGAAATTCAAGAATATGAATTGGTTGACGACCTCAAAGGGATTCTGAATTGGATGTCCGCTCCCGCACCTCGGGAAATCACGAGGAAGATTACACACTCGACCTACTTGCCACGGTACGGTCGGTTTGGTTGGATATGGATTACCCAACTCGCCTCCCCCGGGATGCCAGGCACGGTAACAGCGCATTGGACCAAGACCGCGATGGTCGAATTCAAACCCGAAGGCGTCAAGAAGTTTCGGGTCAAGCTGGATTCAACCTTCGACCGCTATGGTAAGCGTGTTTTCTTTGTAGTCGGGAACCTGAATCTTCCAATCACCGTGAGCCGTAGCACCGAGGCGATCGAATTTGAATTCTCCCCCGAGCTGAAAAGGTGGAAGGCGAGCTTCTTAGGATTCAGGGATCCAATCATGCCTTACAATATTTCAATCGAAGATTTGGAAGCATTCGAACAGCGTGCGGAGATTCCTGGGTTTGATTCTTTCACACGGATTGCAACCGAATCGGAATGCGCCTGGGGAAACCGATTTCCAATCAACATTCCAAATGAAAAGTTATCGGACGAGGATCTTTACTGTTGGGTTCCTCCGATACCATACATTCGAGTCCATTGGACGATGAAAGAAATCGAGAGTTTCGATCAGTGGCAAAGGAGTCAGGAGGATTTGGATATTGCGATTTCATTCGCTCCAGGGGTTCGATCTAGGGCCAGCGAAGATCAGACTGTTCGAGTGAATTGCGCTCTTCCATTCGTCAATCTACAACGTTACACAGAAAGCCAATCGCTTCCCCTGCCTGAGGGTCTCGATCCGGTTGACAACCTTCAACACTTATTGGGTGTTTACTTGAGCCGAGAAAACCATCCTCAAGCCGCATCCTTATAGACCCTACATGTTCTTCAGATCTCACAAGGAAACCTCACGATGAGTGCCGACTTCCATTCCAGGCGAGATTTCTTACGGCCCGATACCATTGGGAAACTATTTTCAACTGTAAGCGGTCGCGAATGGGGTGCTCATTCGGCACCCACAGAACCCAGTGCTGGCATGCTTTGCCGCACCGGTGTCGACTCCATGGCCACCCGGTTTGAGATTCTCTTTGAAGCGATAGACCTTGAACACACCCCAACCGCCGAGAAGGGGTTGGAAAGGGTCCTCGATCTGGAGAAACAGATGACCGTCTATCGCGATGATAGTGAAATCTCCATCCTCAATCGCGAAGCCTTTCACCGAGAAATGAAAGTCGAAAAACGACTCTTTGGGCTTCTTGAACTCTCCAATGATCTTTGGCGTGAAACGGATGGCGCCTTTGATATCACCATCCATGAACTCCTCAAGGTCTGGGGTGTTTACAAGGGGCCTACCCGCATTCCGAGCAATGAAGAAATCCTGGAAGTGCTTGAGGGTAGGGGATGCGACAAGGTGTCACTTGACCGCAATACAAAGAGCACTCATTTCAAACACCCTAAAACAGCACTGAATCTGGCGGCCATTGGGAAGGGATATGCCCTCGACCGAGTCTCGGAAGAACTCCTCGGTAACGGCATGGAGCATTTTCTCCTTCATGGGGGGCAGAGTAGCCTTTACGCCAAGGGCTCGACCACTTGGGAGGAGGGGTGGCTTGTCCATCTCCTTCATCCCCTCGACTACAAGACAGAGATCGCAAAGGTTCTCTTGCAAAACCAATCCATGTCTACATCTGTCCTGATCCCGGAGAGATTTCGGGAAGGACCTGTTTCGGGGCATATCATCGATCCGCGGACTGGACACCCGGTCGATGGAAAACTATTGTCGGTCTCTGTTCTGATGAGATCCGCTGCGGAAGCAGAGGCCTTGTCGACCGCCCTTCTCGTAATGGGACTGGACAAAGCGCTGGAATACTGCGAAAAACACCCCCGGCTAGGCGCGGTTTTCACTCTTGAGAACGGCACTGATTGTGGTATCGAAATCCGCACGATTGGGATTGCGGAGGATTGCGTGGAGGTTTTATCTTGAGTACGCCAAAAGGACATGACCTGTCCATTACACAAAAGTTCATTCTCGTAACCCTGAGATTGGCGATTGGCTGGCATTTTCTTTCGGAAGGAATGGGGAACTTGACCTCCTACCCGAGCTGGACCTCTAAAGGGTACCTCATGGGTTCATACGGTCCCTTTTCCGAGCATTTTCACAAAATCGCCAACAATGAAACAATTCTTACCCTTTCTGACGCTGCGGTTTCCTACGGTTTGACCATCGCTGGTATTTGCCTTCTGCTCGGAATGTTTACCCGACTGGGTTGTGTGGTCGGTGCCATCCTCTTAACCATGTTTTATGTTTCCTACCCGCCTTGGGCTTTCATGCCAGGGGTCAGCACTGTAACCGATAGCAATTACCTCTTGGTTAATAAGAACGTGGTGGAGTGCTTGGGATTGTTAGTCATCATGGCTTTTCCGACCGGCCGGTTTGCAGGACTCGACTCTATCCTTTACCCACTATTTGGAAAGAACTTGCCCACATGGCTGATAGGCGCACCCTCGGCCGAAGCGTAAGTGTGAACTGAATAAAGAAAATGGCCCCGAATTAGTATCCGCTCACGAAACCCGTTCCCCGAATCCAAGTTTCGCCGCTTCCCGATGGCTTCTGTAAGGTTGTACAAACCGACCAATGGAACCATACCATTCAATTTTTTCGTCAATTCGCCCTCGCTTTGACCGATTCTTTCTGATATTATTGAGTTATATTAGAAAAAATACCCCGGATCGAGAAATAGATTTTGGCAAATTCAGGCTCAGACCCCCCTTCGCGAGCATTGCTTGGTCGTAGGGATACCACCAATTCCGAAACTTCAGCAGTGACAGCGGTTGAAGAGCGCCCTGTTGCCACATTCGTTCTGTTCTGGTTCATGGTCCTGGCCATTCTCATTGAGATCGTGGCCGAGCTTGCCGAGACCTCAGCCCTGATTTCCCGCCCCCAAGAAACCGTTCTCAATTTTTGTGCGCTACTGGTATGGGCTGCTGCCGGCATTTATGTAGGGCTCGGGATCAAAGAGAAACCATCGCTTCGATATTCAGTGATCGCGGGGTCCTGTCTGTTTGTCGTTTCCCAATTCTTAAATCTCGCTGAAGACCTTTGGCAGGCGAGTGGGTTGGCGATAAATCCCACTCTAAAGATAACCATCGACCTCTCAGAAAATGCATCACGATCACTTGGCTGGGGTCTCTTTTTCGTAGGCCTATATTTTATGGTCCTCGAACTGAATCGGGCCCGAAATCTCTTAGCCAAAGAGACCGAGGAACTCCGAAGAGAAGTCGGTCGCGGGAGAGCATTGGAGTCAAACCTTCGATTAAAGGAAGACATCTACCGAAGCGCCATCGCCCAAGCCGATGCGGTTCCCTACCAACGGGACTACGCTACCAATACATACACATTCCTCGATGAAGGAATTGAAGACCTGACGGGTTATACTGCCGCCGAAATAACTCCCCAAATCTGGGAAATGGAGATCGTCCAGGAAACCGTTCTTGACCAGGGGCATACCGGAATGCCGATCGAACAAGTCCTCGAAGACATTCGAAATGGGAATATCAATCAATGGAAAGACGATTGCCGGATTCGAACCAAGGATGGACAAACTCGATGGTGTACGGATGCTTCCATTCAGATTCTCGGGGATGATGGATTACCGGTAGGGTCCATCGGAATCCTCCAGGATATTACCGACAAGAAGCTGTTCGAAGAAGAACTCCGCCAACGAATCGAGTTCGAACGGTTAGTGACAAAAATTTCCACTGACTTCATCCAAGAAAGCAAAGAGGATATCGACCAACGGATCTGGAATTCCTTTCGATCGATTGGCGAGTTTGCCGATGTCGATCGCTGTTTTCTTTTTAGATTCGAAGATGAAAACTCCAAGGCGGTGATCACTCACGAGTGGTGTAGAGAAGGCGTTTCTTCTTTGATGGATGATTGGAAGGTGGTTCCCACTTCTGAATTCCCTTGGGTGTCTCAAAAACTCTTGTCCGGAGATGTCGTCCAGGCGTGCGGGAATGTCGGTTTTCCCGAAGGTGCGATGAAAGAAAATGAGACACTGCAGAAAATGAACATTGGGTCGTTCGTCTTCGTTCCTCAAGTCCTTGAGGGGAAGACAGTCGGTTTCGTCGGTTTTGTTGGAATCTCAAAGGATCGAGATTGGCCCGAACACACCGTCGCACTTCTTCGGGTGGTAGGACAAATTCTCGCTTTTGCTCAGGGTCGGAGAATCAACGAGCAAGCGATCCTCGCTAGCAAGGAACGTTACCGCAGACTCTTCGAAGATTCTCATGATGCGATCTATATGGTGACCCATGAGGGACACTTCGTGGATGTCAATCCAGCATTCCTCTGGTTGTTTGGATATGAACGTGAAGAGATCGACGAATTGGATGGATTTTCGATCTTCTCGTCAATCGCGGAGAAGCTCCGGTTCCAATCTGAAATTGAGAGAGAAGGCGCTCTTCGAGATTACGAACTCATCTTCAAGAAAAAGAATGGATCCCGGATGGATGCTCTCTTGACCGCATCGGTTCGGAGAGACAGCAATGGCGAAATCTACGGCTATCAGGGAATCATTCGAGATATTACCGAGAAAAAGAAAGCCGAGAAATCCTTCCGTCTCATTGTGGAGGGTACATCCGGAACTACGGGTGAGGCATTCTTCTCATCTCTCGTTCGAGCCCTCGCGGGAGTCATTGGTGTTCGGTATGCCCTCGTTTCTGAATTGGTTCAGGCAGGAGAAGGTCTGCCCGCCAAACTCCGGAGTCTGGCATTCTGGTCGGGTAAGGAATTTGGCGAAGCCCTTTCAATCGACTTCCAACAGAGTCCCTTCGAAGAAGCGATCGATAAAGGGTTGCTCTATATTCCCAAAGGAGCCGCCGAAAGATACCCGGGACCCAGTGTTTTGAAAGATCTTCAGGTTCAATGCTATATGGGAATTCGCCTAAACGATGCCTCGGGGAATCCTATTGGACTCCTCTCAGTTTTTGATGGGAAGGGATTGGATATTGAACCCCGGACCGCCGAAAACCTGCTGCGCATTTTCGCCGCTCGCGCCTCGGCCGAACTTTCACGGATTCAGGCGGAGGACACCCGCCTTGAAATCGAGCGCCAGATGTTTGAAAGCCAGAAGATCGAAAGTTTGGGGGTGCTTGCGGGTGGCATCGCCCATGATTTTAACAACTTACTCACTTCGATTCTAGGCAATGTCTGCCTCGCCGAATACGACTTAGATGCGGATTCTCCCCTTCAGGGATACCTGAAAAACATCGAACGTGCCACTCAACGAGCAGCCGATCTGGCTCAACAAATGTTGGCCTATTCCGGCCGTAGCAAGTTCATCGTTGAGCAACTCCAGATGAACGACATCCTTGAAGAAGTAGAGGAGCTTTTGGCGGTCGCCCTTCCCAAGAACGTCGTTTTCGAAAAAGAACTCGCGGGAGCCTTGCCTTGTCTCGATGGAGATGCCACTCAACTCCGACAGGTCTTCATGAACTTGATAATTAATGCGGGCGAGGCCATCACGAACAAAGGCGGAAGGGTGCACACCCGGACACGCCAGGTCTGGCTCGACGAATCCTACACCTACGAGATAGTCAATCGGGAAGAGCTCGCACAGGGGCCTTACATCGAGGTGCGCATCGCCGATACCGGATCCGGTATGGACGAAGACACCAGGTCTAGGATTTTTGACCCGTTCTTCACGACCAAATTTACCGGACGTGGACTGGGCCTTGCCGCTGTTTTGGGAATTGTTCGCGGCCACCAGGGCGGTATCGGAGTCGAAAGCGCTCCCGGGAAGGGAACCACCTTTACACTCTTGATACCGATCACCAAACACAAAGAGTCCAAAAAGAATGATCCAGAAGAAGATCCGACTCCTCACCAGGGGAGTGGCCTCGTTCTCATTATCGATGATGAAGAATCCGTCCAGAACGTCGCCGCCAAGATCCTTATACGCTCGGGGTATGATGTTCTGACAGCTGGAGATGGGTTTGAGGGGCTCCAAATCATTCAAACACGGAAGGATGAAATCGATCTCGTACTCCTCGACCTCAATATGCCTTCTCTGACCGGCGAAGAGACGTACCAGCGGATCCAGTCGATTTCTCCGGGACAAAAAGTATTGATCATGAGCGGCTATAGCGAACAAGAAGCCCTGACTTTGTTCGATGATATCGGCTACCTCGGTTTTCTCCAAAAACCCTTCCTACCCGAAGTCTTGACGAAAGAGGTAATGCAAGCCCTATCAGGTTCAAACGGCCATCACTCGGGCACATCGGATGTGACTAAAGAAAATCAGTCGGTTTGATCTCACATCTGATTAGCAGTACAAAAGATCATTAAAGCGGGCCATTATGACCCACCTAGACCTACCCTTGTCCTATGAATTGATCGCTCTTGTCCCAATTTCTTTTATATTTCGGAGTTTTCCGCTAGGCACGAGGTGGCATAAATCTTGACATAGTAGAGAATAAACGTTCCTCAAGATTGGCTGTAAAAACTCCAGCGTCTTGAGGGTCCAGCGTTGATCGAGAGGAGAACTCAACCATGGACATGAACCGGCTTACTCAGAAATCCCAGGAAGCGATTCAAGAAGCCCAGTCGCTTGCCATCCAATTAGGACATGTGGAAGTGGATGGGGAACACCTTTCTGCGGCCCTCCTTAAACAAGAACAAGGACTGGTTCCAAGGCTCTTGGCTAGGATGGACATACCCGTCGATCAACTTTTAGAAGAGATCGAGGACGAACTCAGAAGCAGACCGAAGGTTTCGGGACCAGGAGTCGAGCCTGGTAAGGTCTATGTCACCCAGCGACTCAACCAGATCCTCTTGGTTGCCGACAAAGAAGCGACTCGGTTGAGAGATGACTACATTTCGGTTGAACACCTTTTGCTTGCCCTCATCGAGGAAGGCAGTTCGAAACCGACCGGAAAAACCCTTGCTCGCTTCAACGTTGACCGGAAGAATTTCCTTGAGGCACTTACCCAGGTTCGTGGAAACCAACGCGTCCAAAGCGCAAACCCTGAAGACACCTATGAGGCACTTGAAAAGTACGGAAGAGACCTCACTCAAGAGGCCCAGAATGGAAAACTCGATCCGGTGATCGGGCGAGACCAGGAGATCCGACGCGTCATTCGAATCCTCTCACGAAAAACGAAAAACAATCCCGTTCTCATCGGAGAACCCGGGGTTGGTAAGACGGCGATTGTCGAGGGATTAGCCCATCGTATCGTACGGGGGGATGTCCCTGAGGGACTCAAGGACAAGAGTCTATTCGCACTGGATATGGGATCCCTCGTTGCGGGAGCAAAATTCCGAGGAGAGTTTGAAGAACGCTTGAAGGCGGTTCTCCAGGAAATCAAGAAAAGCGAGGGGCGCATCCTCCTGTTCATCGATGAACTCCACACGATTGTGGGTGCGGGAAAAGCCGAGGGATCGATGGATGCGGGTAACATGCTCAAACCGATGCTTGCTCGTGGCGAACTCCACTGTATCGGGGCGACCACCCTCAATGAATACCGCCAGTACATCGAGAAAGACGCCGCCTTAGAAAGACGCTTTCAGCCCGTGCTGGCCGCGGAGCCTACTGTCGAAGATACAATTTCGATCCTGCGAGGCTTACGCGAAAGGTATGAAGTCCACCACGGTGTTCATATCCAAGACAATGCACTCGTCGCCGCCGCGACTCTCTCTCACCGATATATTTCCGACCGGTTTCTCCCTGATAAGGCAATCGATTTGGTCGATGAAGCCTGTGCCATGATTCGAACTGAGATTGATTCGATGCCGGCTGAACTTGATGAAATCACCCGCAGGACGATGCAACTCGAAATCGAAGAGGCCGCGCTCAAAAAGGAGAAAGACAAGGCCAGTAAGGAACGTCTCAAAGCTTTAAGAAAAGAACTTGCCGATCTGAAAACCCAGGGTGATTCGCTCAGGGCCCAATGGGAATCTGAAAAGTCCGCCATCGACAAAATTAATAAACTCCGAGAAGAGTATGAGGCTTTGCGGGTGGAAATCGACAAGGCTGAGCGAGCCTATGACCTAAACAAAGCAGCTGAGCTAAAGCATGGACGTCTCCCAAAACTAGAAGCAGAAATGCGAGAAGAGGAGTCTCGTCTCAAGGATAAGGAAAAGACCGGGAGCCTTATTCGCGAGGAAGTGACAGATGATGAAATTGCCGGAATCATCTCACGGTGGACTGGAATTCCTGTCACCCGGCTCGTAGAAGGTGAAAAGGAAAAACTCCTGAAGCTCGATGAAGTACTCCATAAACGGGTCGTTGGCCAAGATGAAGCAGTCGAATTGGTCGCTGACGCGGTTATACGTGCTCGCGCAGGGATCAAAGATCCCCGCCGACCCATAGGATCGTTCATCTTCCTGGGTCCGACAGGCGTGGGTAAGACGGAACTCGCGAAGACATTGGCGGAATCCCTCTTTGACTCGGAAGAGAACATAATCCGAATTGACATGTCCGAATACATGGAACGCCACTCTGTTTCACGGCTTATCGGCGCCCCTCCTGGGTATGTTGGCTACGATGAAGGAGGGCAACTCACCGAAGCGGTCAGGAGAAAGCCATACTCGGTCATCCTCTTTGACGAGATCGAAAAGGCCCACCACGACGTTTTCAATGTCCTGCTCCAAATTCTTGACGATGGCCGGGTCACTGACAGCCAAGGTCGCACAGTCGATTTTAAGAACACGGTGATTATCATGACCAGCAACATCGGGTCCCACTACCTCCTTGAGGGAATCGGAGAAGACGGCCAGATAATCGAATCCGCTCGCGAGTCTGTCATGCGCGAAATGCGTCAACATTTCAGACCCGAATTCCTGAATCGAGTGGATGATGTTGTGCTGTTCAAACCCCTCTCAATCGAAGAGATCAAGGAGATTGTGGGTCTGCTCCTGGATGATTTGCGCAAACGGCTTTCAAACCGTCGAATACAGTTCGACATGTCCGATTCGGCAAGAACCTTTGTGGCCGAGCAAGGTTTTGATCCAGTCTATGGGGCCCGTCCACTTAAGAGGTTCCTCCAGCATGAGGTGGAAACTCGAATCGGTCGAGCCCTGATCGCAGGAGATATCCAAGATGGCGCAACGGTTACGTTAGACCTAGATGGGGACACATTGACCATAAGCCATTCTAACCCCAAACCGATCCAGGAACGGGACGAGGAGGTCGTGGAAGCGGAAGTTGTCGGATCCCAAAACTAAAAATCAGAACCTGAGGCATCGATCAAGAAGGGACTTCCGGGGAGAAGAGAATCAATCCCGAGAAACGATATGTCCGACATAAACAGACGAAGCACTTCCGCGTTTTGTGATATCGCGATCGTCAAAACGCGTGGCATACCAGCTGATGAAAAATGCCGGGAGATCCGTGTCCCGTGAATCCGGGTCAACCAAGAGACCGCA
>JAJDBZ010000660.1 GCA_029261095.1 Candidatus Omnitrophota bacterium
GATTTGTCACTCCGGGTGTTGCACGTGACCTTGTAATCTATAACGGGTTGGCGTATGTGGCTGATCATGAAAACGGCCTGCAGGTGATCAATTACCTCGCGTTTGATTCTGCTGGGATGCCCCCGACCGGTACGCTAGTGACCTCGGCGACTGAAGGAATCGTGGTTGAGGGTTCTTTTCTAATCATTGAGGCCGATGTGATTGACGATGTGCAAGTTCGAAATGTGAGGTTCAATGTGAATGGCGAACGCATTTCTCTTGATGGTTCTTATCCTTTCCAAGCTGGCGTCCGTGTCCCCCCAAACAGCGCGGGATCCACGCTTTTGGTTTCGGGTCGAGCACGCGATACCGGGGGAAACACTATTGAATTCGACGAAATAGAACTGACAGTCATCGAAGATACAGAAGACCCCGTCATTGGAACCATTGACCTGGCAAACGACGCGGGTAGCCAACAGGTTCAACCTGGGGATGTATTAACCATTAACCCCAGTATTTTTGATAATGTGGGTATCGATATCGATCTCGTTCGATTCTTCCTTGATGGAGAAGCCGTTTCCGTAAGGAGACTGTCTGGAAACGTTTGGGAGATCACCGCGCCCTTCGAACCTGGAACCTATTCCATCGACGTTCAAGTAACCGATTATGCCGGGAACACGGTAATGACCGATGCCCCTATTGAATTCGTGGTCCTTGAACTCCAGCAAGACTTCACTGCGGAATTTACCGTCTACAATGTTCGCATTGACGAGGACGCCACTATCATGAATTCGTTCACACAAGAATTCAGCGTAAAGGTGGAATCAGCATCGAAAGAACTAATGTCAGTCCAACTCTTGGACGCCGTTGATGGGCAGGAAAGCCCAAGACTAGCGGAGGAAGAACAATGAACCACTGTGGCAAATCCCTAACCCTCTTATTTCTATGTGGCATGACATTTTTCCAAATGCCGTCGTTCGCCCTCGAATTACCTCCTTTGGCGGGATACTCCGATGGAATATTCAGTCCGTCGGAAAGCATAACCATTGACCTTTCCCAGGCTATTGACGCCGCCTGGGACGAAAACAGTTTAGGAAGTGGTGTCTTTGACGCTGAGCAATGGGCGGTGGTCTTTAAATACACGGAGGTCAACATTCCGAATGGTGTGACAATTGATTTCCTGAACCACGAAACCGGCGCCCCAGTTGTTTGGCTCGTGGAGGGGGATGTGACCATAGATGGATCAATTACGTTAAACGGTGCAAGAGGTCACGACGGTGGAACGCCAACCTACGCTACTCCAGGACCGGGCGGTTTCCGTGGCGGACGTGGCTCTGCTTCCGCATCAAGTGGAAGTGCGGGCTTTGGGCCTGGTGGAGCGGATGTAGCAACGAATGGGTCCCCTAAGGGCTCAGGTGGTGGATATGGCTCCGCTGGGGGTGTCGCCTCTGTTGCGCCTGGACAAACAGGTTCTAATAAACCAGGAGGTTTAAGTTACGGCAATCCTCGAATCATTCCACTCATCGGTGGTTCTGGAGGCGCAGGGACCGAGGCCGGTTCAGGTGGTGGCGCGGGTGGAGGCGCAATACTTATCGCAACAGGTGATAGTGTCCTATTGAATGGTGAGATTCAGTCAAATGGTGGCGGTGCACAAGTCGGTGGAGGCGACCGAGGAGGAGGAGGTAGCGGGGGGAGCATTCGTATCGTTTGCGAGGGAATAAGTGGGAGCTCAAGTGGAAGATTGATGGCCAATGGTGGATTGGGAACCCCAGGTTTTTTTGGACCTAGTTCAAATGGGGGAGTTGGCCGTATCAGAGTGGAAGCGAATTCCATCAACCTGATCGATCAAGGAAACCCCCCTTTCCGAAGGGGCCGTCCTGGCGAAGTCGCGAATTTATGGCCCAACCAAGATGGAGGCGATTGGATCATTTCCAATATGACACTTGCAGGAGAGTCCATTCCAGTAGATGCGAGTGGAGAAATCCTGAACGATTCCATGGCGGATGTCATCTTATCCGCCCAAACCCATGGGGATCCTCCTTATCCCCTGGTCATCGCGGCGAAAAACCTTCCCGACGCTACAGAGGAAATAGACATGACAGTAAAAGTCGTGAGAGCAATTGGCGAAGATATCGGCGGATCGGATGAGGATCCGATTCAGCTAGTGCGCACTCAGCCAAATGACTCAAGCGGTATGTCCATTTGGGAAGCGGAACTCGATCTCCCCGAAGATTTTTCTGCGATTCAGGTACAAGTCAGACCGAGTGAATGATCTGTTCCGGAGTTAGAAGTTCCGATTGTGTTTTGCAGGGGGATCATACGGCAAGAATGATCAGGAATTGGGTTTGCCGAAATTTGCCAAAATGCTTGCTCCAAGGGTGCAACCTCAGATTGGAGTGGGAAATGGGTACGTGGTCCAAAGCGCCCTTGTTTGTTTGGTTTATCATAGATTTCCAACTTTCTACTGAAGGGGTGCGCACAGGCTTTGCGAACCTAGCTCCCCTCCAATGGCATGTGGCTGTGTTTGTCGGAAGAGATAGTTTTATAGAATCCCGGTGTCGATGCACCACGGTTGGGAAAGCCGTCGGTCATGGAGGTTCTTACCCTGCTTTTATACTGGGAAGAGTCTTCCTCTAGATTTTATCATATTATAACTGCAAGGATTCATCTTCTGTTTCGCAGATGGAGAGCCAGGTCTGCCGGTCACCAGCACCACTGGCCCTTTCCATCAGTAATAATGTTCTTCTCGATTGCCAAACCACTCATCCCGGGTTTCCACCCAATCGCGCATCTCATCGAGAAACGTGTCCATCTTGTCATCGATTGACTTCACAACTCGGTAGATCCCATCGATGAGGTAATACCCTGGTTCTTTTCCATTTTCCTGATATTCGTTTTCTGATGTCATTATGGAATGGCAACGGGACCGGAGTTTTTAAACCTTTCTAAGGATTTTTCACTCGGCGCCGGTAGTGACCTGTGATCTCTGATTTGAGCCTCTTGATAGGCCTCGCCCACCGCCTCGTCGGAGGGATTGAGGTAAACGCTCGTCGATCGGAGGCTACGATGCCCCACCTGTTTTTGGACGATTGGCAGTGGCAATTTGTGACGATGGATGTACAGCATGACATGCGAATGCCTAAGAGAATGGATAGTTATTCTATAGAGACGGCGACCGAGCTTGTCCCGGCCGTATTCGTGATCCAGGCCAGCTTTCTCGGCATAGGTTCGGAAGATTTGCCGAATGCGATTCTCGGTGTATCGGACACGAGGATCCCAGTACGGATAGAACAGAAACGACTCAAGATTCTTGATCCGGAAGTCTCTCTTTCCCATTCTCCCTTCATTCCTCAGGACACTGGCGCCCTCGTTCATCAGTCCTCGCGGGAGATGACTGGTTCTCATCCGACCTGTTTTCGTGTTTTCAGCGGGGAAGAGGACTGCGCTGCGATTGAAATCGAGGTGCTTGAGCTGGATGCGGACAAACTCTCCCACCCTGCACCCAAGTTCGTAGATCATGCGAAACATTAGTTTATGCCGATAGTCTTCGATCGAATCGAAGAGTTGCTGGAGTTCCTTCTCAGTCAGATACCGTATTGTCTCCCCAAATCGGTCATATTTCGGGGGACTTTTCACATTTGACGATTTGCCCTTTTTGACGGCCACTCCTACGCTCGGGTTTTTTCCGTTTCGGTCCATTCTCTTCACATATGCTCACAAATGTGAAGTTCGGGGGATTTAAGAATCTTTCGGATGGAGGGTAAAAAGTGAGAGTTGGTTCGTTCTCGTTTTCGAAAACTCAGTATTCCTTGGATCTCTGAGTTTCAAATACCGTTGGGGATGGGATTTCCCCGGAGTTCCTCGGAGTAAGAGGAGGTGTCTCGTTAATGCGGAGACAGAAGCACCTCGAAATTTTTGAAAAGTGGGTCTAAGCAAAGGTTATAATTCTTCTTAATCAAACGAGGTTAATTTCAAAAAAACAAACACTTTTTGATGCCCACTACAGTCATAGAGACAGGATTGCCGTATTGATTTCCCCTCAGGATTTGATTGGGTCAAAATTATTGGTACGAGCACCCGAATGCAGCGTTGGACTAGGGGCCAAGGTTGTAGCGATCTCCTTCGATTTTGAGGTGAGGGAGATTACTTCAACCCTGGCCAGGTTAAAAGGCCAACGCTGCAAGGGGGTGACTCAAATGTCCAACGATCAAGACCGTTGGCATAGCATCCATGAAGGTTTCAACTCCCTGATTGATCGGCTGGGGGAGATACGGGGATTCCTTTCTTCCTTGAACACTAAGTGTCTTGAGCTTGCTAGCAAATTTGCAAGTCTTGTATCTTATCCCCTGGACGACCCAAAGAGGCAAAACGAAGTTGAAAAAATCGAGATTGAAATATCCCAGCTGAAATCTGACTTAACTAATCGTTTGAGGCAATCACTCGAGTCTTATCAACAGTCAAGGTTCCTCCCCATCTGGCCGGGATTCCGCAATATTCAATTTGAAGATGTTCGGATCCACTTCTTAGATGAAGACACGATCGAAATCAAATGGAAGGATTTGATTGAAAAGAGGTCCTGTGTGGATTTGGGGTTTGCATTCAAGAAGAATGAGGAAAGAAAAATCAAGGAATGGGACACATTAATGTGTTTCGCAGTCGGGTCAGGAGAACTTCCGAAGGGGGGAGATCACAATAAAAGTGTTCAACTGCTCAAAAAGGACTTGAAAAGCATATTTGATACAAGTGATGCGCCATTCCCGCCCTACCTAAGATATGAAGAGGGACGATGGGTTAAATCCTACAAAGCAAATTTTTTGATTACCGCATCAGAGGAATTGGTCCGAAAATATTCGGAAGATGTAAGAATTCGTTCCACAACTTCCATCCCAATCGAAGAAATAGCCGACCCTCAATCCGACTTTTGATGCCAAGAATTTGTCAATGAGGGAAATTTCGCGGTACTCCTATTAGAGATGTTTTGCACTACCTGAAAAGGAGTATTGGCATGCGCGTCCCCCCAGGGTTTGTAATTCGTGGAGTCAGCATGGAGGATTCGCCGATTCTCAATCCGCTCACCGGCGAAACTATTTCCCATTCGTTGATCCATGTAACGGCGGTTGATCCCAGAACAGGAACTTGCCTGGTATTGGATCGCAGGCCGACCATCCAATGCTCATTCGGCGATGTGATTCAAGATGGTGAAGTCCTGGGATTTTGCTCGCACGATGGCCTACCGATATGCACAAGACATTCCGTGACCGATCCGCTCTGTGGCCGGACATTTTGCCTCCTCCATTCAAACATGGTCACGATCAATGAAATAAACCTGCGGATTTGCTCCGAATGCTATCACAAGCTTAAAGACGGATTTTTTATAAAGGTGCTCCGGTTGTTGATGGGAGAGAAACGATGAATCATCTTTTCACGAGGATTCATACACCCCAATCTCTCTGTCCAGAGATCCCGTTCGAGGATGTCCTCGAAATCGAAAGGAACCGTGAACTCCGAATCGAAGAGAATCCGGCGCTCAGCAATCTCCTTTTTCTCTCCCGAACCACCAGGAGAATGGAATTCTACCAGTGGTTTCGTCACTCCCTCCAAACGGAGCTCCATCGTTTGGAAAGAAACCCGGACCCTTATCGACGGAATCTCCCGCCCTTAAATCGCTTTCCTATCAGCCACACCCGAGGAACTCCGGTTTTTTGGTACCGGGCAAACGAAGCCCTTTCTATTCCCCTTGGACCAGGTGGTACGAACCAAAACGTTCTGAACGTCGGCCCGACCGGATTTGGAAAGACGAACATAAACAAGCTTTTGGCGAATACCTACGGGGGATCAGGGATATTAGTTCTGTTCTCTCCGAAAGGAGATCTTGAGCCACTTTCAGAGTTTGATGGACCCGGTGAGGTGGTGGTTCTCGATCCGAAGCGAGATGTAAACCTCGCATTTTCCGACTGTTCGAGCTTCCTAAGTCGCGAAGAGTTGGTTTCAAAAGTCCTCGAAGTTTTGGACCCGCACCTCCATCTCGGTCAATCAAATCGCCTCTTTGCTGGGATCATGAAAGGGATGGACCCCGAACAACTGAGTTTGGCGACAATTATTTCCAAACTCGAGGGGATTGAGGCTGCCCGAACCTCTCACCTCGGTGGGAGTCGGGATCAACTTCTTACGAATCTCAAAGGATTACGAGAAAGAACGGGAGGTCTATTCGCAAGCGAATCCTCGAATTTTCTGACGACTCTCTTTTCGCGTTCCCGAACTTTCATTCTGAAGACGGGGGGACTCAACAAGAACGATGCCTCATTGCTTGCCTGTTGGATGTACCAATGGATCTATGAAAAACGGAGAGTCACGAAGGAACGTCATCCGCCCGTGGTTTTCTTTTTCGACGACGGAATGCCTCTCGTGTACGGAACCCGTGCGAAAGAGTCCGAGGGGAGGACCGTCCCGCTGGCGACTTGGGCATTCATGGGGAGGAGCCTTGGGATTGGGATGGTGGTCAGCGCCCAAAATTTCAGTCTGATTTCTCCATCCCTTCGAAACAATACCTCGACGGTCATTTGTGTTGGTTCCTTCGGCGAAGATCAATCCGCGATATCGAGGTTTATGGGTCTCGATCCAGATCAGTCCGCCCTACTTCCGAGACTCCGAAGAGGTGAGGCCGTCGCGATCGCAAGGAATCAATGGCCCCTCGCCCTTCGAGGAATTGTTCCGGAGGTGCGTTGAGATGAAGTCACCCATCACTTGTCCGCCCGTTCAACCAGCCAGATTGCCCGATGACCTCATTTCGGAGCGGAAGCAACGGTTCCTGTCGGAGATTAGGATCCAGATTCCAAATACCTGTAGCAGCGCCCCACCACCCATAAGGACACTCTCCCCCACAGCCGAGAAGATTCTATCTGAGGCGGCGAGGACGAAGGGCATCTTCCTGACCGCCATTCGAGAAAGGAATGAATTACACCCCGCAACCTTTAGAAAAGCGATTGAGGAGCTGGTCGACATAGAATTCGTCAAGGTTCACTCACTTCCTCGGCGAACTCGGGGCGGGAAACCCAAGGTGCTGGAGATCCTGCGGGCCGCAACTCCCGAACTCGAGAAACTGAATCTGTCGTTTCCCCTCCGGAAACTCAAAGGGGGATTCCTCCACGATTTGTACGCCTACTTCATCGGAATCTTCGAGTGGCGGGAGGAACACATTCTCGAATTCGAGAAAACCTTTGGGAGGAAAACCTTTGACTTCGTCCTATTTCGAAAAACAAATCCACCGCGCGGATATGAAATCTGCTTAAGTGGCACGGGGGAACGGAACGCCGATCAAATTGAGAAAGCTCTCGACCAGTCAGAGGTTGAAGAAATTGTCGCGGTCTTCGAAGGAAAACGGTTACTGAATTCGACTCGACAGGCGGTCAATCGGAAAAACCTAAGCCATCGAGCTCTAGGAAGAGTTGAATTTCGCTTGACGGGGGAATACATCGAAAGAGTTTTGGAAGGAGAACATAATGCACGGGAATGAATTGGGCGATTTAGCGGGTGACATCACCATGGGAATCATAGCCGTTATTGGCGCAGCAGTGATCTTTCAGTTGTCTTACATGGTGGGCGCGGCATTGAGCAGAAGACGAGAAGGCGAACCAAACAATGTCGAAGTACAAACGCATTGGGCGCCGCCCGTGACTCAGGGTCCGCTCTGGCAGAATTCTCGAATTTGGGAGGACCATCATATCACGGGACAGTATGGGATCCCTTTTCAGAATCCTCCGATGGTTGAAGACCCCACCCTGGATCGATGGTGGGCAGAGATGGAAGACAGGGGTCATGAAGATTTCCAAGACCCCTTGGAAACCCCGGAAAACGAGGTCGCTTGGCGAATCGATCGGGGAAGAGTTTATCGAATAGACTAGAAGGAGAAAGAAAATGCGAAGAATCGTAGGTGGTCAAGAGGTAGAAATCCCGGAAGGGCGCAATGGTCGAGTTGATGTCAATGAGTTACGCAGTCGACTAGGTCTTCCCAGAAACCGGATGTTGATTGCCCAGAACCCGGATGGTTCGAATCGAGTGGTTTCCAACCGTGGAAAAGTTGCCTTGAGTCCTTATGAGCATTTAATCGATGCCCCCACACTTGTGAGAGGAGGATGTGGCAGTTGAACTATCAGGTCCTAATGGATCACCTCTCCGAACTTTCTTATCGATACCCTATCGAAATGGATGACGAGGGATCTCATATCCTCGTTTCCTCTTTCGACCTGCCGCCGGGCTACAACAGGGTGACGATCGAAGTTCTTATGAGTCTTGACAATTATCCGGTCAAGCCTCCGGGAGTTTCCCCCAGTCGGGTCTATGTTCCCGATGATCTCCTTTATCACGGTTCGCAACCAAAGGATTTTCATCCGGGATTTGGCCCGGCTGGATGGGCCTGGTGGTGTTTCGAGGAGATCGATTGGGACCCCTGCCGCGACGATTTGATCGTCTTTTTCGAACTGCTCCGGTTAACGATGACCAAACCCGAAATATAGGGAGGACTGAGCCGATGAAAAAGGTGTTAAGGATTGGATCCAGGGTGTTTGACCAAATGAGGAAATTTTTTCGAGAAGGAAAGGCGGAGGACGAAAAATTCTGCTTCGCTCACGGCTTTCCGTTTAAAGGAAGGAAAAAAAAGGGATTCATCCTGTCCGATCTCTTCCCTCCTGAGCGAGAGGAAATGGAGAAACAGAGCCCGAGCATGGTCTCCCCCAAAAAAGACTATCAAATCGCGATCTACGGATTGGCCGAGGAGCGAGGATGTTCGGTGTTCGACATTCACACTCATCCGTTTCAACAATCCGCGAGATTCTCTTCCATCGATCAATCGGAGGGGAGAATGAATGCGGGGTTCTTCGAGGAAAAGATCGACCCGCGCACGACCATGGCGATGATCGTTTTTAACCGCGATCTCGATCATTTCGACGCTCAGTTCTGGGATAGGTGGAAAAAGCGGTTCGAGAAGATCGATGAGATTGAGATCCTCGGCCACCGAACAGAAATCATACACCGGGAAAAAAGGACTGTGGCCGCTGGAGACGAAAGGTTCTCCAGGCACACTTTGATTCCCGGATTCAACCAGAAACTCATCGAGGAACTCGACGTTGCCGTTGTCGGACTTGGCGGAAATGGCGCTGCAATCGTCACCAATCTAGCCTCATTAGGTGTCGGCAGGAGAGGGACCCTCTTCGGTTGCGACCCCGACGATTGCGAACTGTCCAACCTCTCGCGCATCGGCTTCATGACACCCAGCGATGTGGGCAAACCGAAAGCCGAAGTTGTCGAGAGATATTGCCGGGACCGGTTTCCCGATTTCAATTTCGAATTCATGGCCAAAGACGTCAGGGACCCTGAGGTGAGGGGGCATTTAATCGATTCCCATCTGATGGTTCTAGCTGTTGACCGGGACCGTCCCCGGGAGGACGTCAACCGCTTGGCCGTGCAGTATGGAATCCCCGTCCTCAATCTCGCCGCCGAGATCATCCCGATGGAAGAGGGGAGCGAAGAGGGCGCCCAAGTCACCGTCGTCGAACCGGGTGTTTCGTCCTGTCTCGTTTGTAGCGGGCTGATCGATTTGTCAACATTGGATGTTAGCGATGTGTGCGAGGAGGAACGCGAGAGTCTTGCTCAAATCGGATACATCCGGGGGAATCCCGAGGTGGCGACTCCCTCGGTCGTGGATTTAAATCAAATGGCGGCGTCCCTCGCCACCGCTCAGATTGCCGCGATGACCAGCAATCGATCTTTGGAAGGTCGGGAATTCCTTTTCTATGACAGAGTCAAAATGTCTCTCGTCGCCGCGTCCTTGCCACCGTGGGATGAGAATTGTCCTATATGCGGTTTGCAAGGAGTCGCTTGTAGGGGCGATGTCGATCCCTCCGCCTCCCTGAGCGAAAAACTTGGCTCGACAAAGGCACCTTCGGAGCCTGAATCATCGCAGACGAGTCTGAAACTTCGTGACGGGAAATTGATTGAGCGGGCCGACGCCTTGTCCACCCTCGAACCCTCCGCGGATTCTGCATGCGAGAAAGGGGATTCCGAAGGTGATTAATTCTCGATTTCTCGCGGACTATTTCGGATTTGTCTTTCGTTTGGTCGTCTGGTTCGTTCTTTCGGTCATCATATTCTTTTTCGCTTATTGCACTGTTCTTTTGGTGGGAGAGGCGTTCCAGTACGTCAATGCGAACTGGGTCGAGGCGGATGAAGAAATGAACTATCTGATTTTTACCTGCGTGGCGGTATTCATCGTCGGACTCGTTTCGTCTTGGACGCGGCGTCGTGGTCGAGGGTGATCTCTTGGACGCGTGGATTTTTGAAGGAAACGAAAACACAACTTGAAAGCAAAGGAGTCGCTTCACGGAAGAACGTAGACCGGGCAAAAAGGATGAGGAGAGAACACCCCCGGTAGCGGTTGGATTATTCACATATCGGTTCTTCTGCCCTGACAACGGCCAGCGGTGAGTTTGACGGCCGATAGGGGCTAAGACCTTGCTCAAGCCGGGGCGGCATCATGGGAGCACAATGACAGTCGATGAAAAATATCCCTCAGAATACTTTCCTGGAGACCGAAGAGGTCAAAGACTTTCTAGGTGGCCGGATCAAGCTCGAAAGCTTGAAGCCGTATGGGTTGATCGGTCTTTCCAAAGGATACTGGTCCAATTGTTTGATCTCGGCGCTCGACCGCTATTGTCGTACAATAGGGATCGAACGTGGTGCGCTCTCGACCCAGGAGGTGCGAGATGCGACGATCTTTGAAAACGGAAACAATTATCATGGATCAATACCGGATCACACGGAAGAAGGACCGGTATCTGATTCGCGGAAACGGAAGAAAATTCACTTTGAACGAGAT
>JAJDBZ010000067.1 GCA_029261095.1 Candidatus Omnitrophota bacterium
AAGAAAGGGCGTGCCAAAACTCGCTCTTTCTTTTACCTCTTGACGTTACCAAAAAGTAACGTTACTATTAACTCACATATTGAAGAATCGGTTCCTCATGCTAGCCAGCACAGAGGGGACGAGTTCTTCATGAGCCAAATCGGAAGAACGGAGGAAAGAGTGATGGTGACTGCGAATGAGGAAAGCAGGGTGTTGGATGTCAACCAAGAGATCGAGATCAAGGCGGCCCCCGGAGATGTTTTTGAGGGACTCATCAATCAGCTCAGCAATATCGGAGGCCAGGATGGAAACAACATCCCCCTCGTGCTGGAGCGTTGGCCCGGCGGAAGATGGTTCCGGGATCTGGGGAGCGGGACCGGGCATCTCTGGGGGATCGTACAGTCGATCAAACCGCCGACTCTGTTGGAGTTTTTCGGACCGATGTTCATGTCGTACCCCGTCTCGGGGCACCTGATCGCTAGACTTTCACCAGTCCCGGGGGGGACGAAGCTCACCTTCCGTCATCGGGCGTTTGGACTGATCGAACAGGAGCACATGGAAGGCGTGCAAAAAGGATGGAGCCAAGTGCTCGAGAAACTCAAAGAGAGTTGTGAAAAGTAATCGGGTATTTCGAATGAAAGACGATCTAGACAAAGTCTGGAAATCTCTTTCCGACCCGACCCGTCGCGAGATTTTGGATTTGCTGCGAGACAATCCCCGGACCACCACCGAGATTGTCTCGCGGTTTCCAAATCTCTCGCGTTTCGCGGTGATGAAACACCTGGATGTGCTGCGTCAGGCGGACCTGGTCACCACACGCAGCGAGGGGCGTAAGCGGATCAACTCGCTGAATGTCACTCCCATCCGCATGATCTACGAGCGATGGGTCACCTCTTATCAGGACCTCTGGGCCAGCCAGCTCTCCCAGCTCAAACGATCGCTCGAAGAGGGAAGGGAAGACGGTTAGAACCCCATCCCCCTCATGCCGACCGCCTCATCGAACCCTCCTCACCCATCGAGGGTCCAACCCTCCCGATATTCGCGTCCGAGCAGGTCTTGTCCCTCCGCGCTGTTGGTCACTTCGCCCTTTTCGCCATCGTAATCGATCTGCTTCCCGACTCGATAAGCGACCAACCCAAGCACCATCATCTCGTTGAGTGTGCCCGCATAGTCGAAATCGCAAGAGGTCTTGAGATCGCCCTTGCAGGCGTCGATCCATTCTTGTTGAAACCCCCCGAGCGGTGGGATCACTTGGTCTTCTTCTCGTGGTTGATAATAAGTCATGTCGGCGTTGGCTCCGTTTGGGATGAGGAGACGCGAATTGAAATCGCAGACCAGGGTTCCCCGATCGCCGATGAACATCGCTCCATGCCCGATATTCGAGAGGTCCACATAGGGCGCGGGAGATTCGGGCATCGGTCCACCCTGCCACCAATGGACATGGATCGCGGGTCTCCAGTCATTGGCTGGGAATTCGAAACGAGTCGCCAATTCCACCGGAGTCACCTCCGGATTGAAGTCTTCGCCCTCACCCGCGGCCGATATGGGAAGGTCTGCATCGATCGCATTCCAGGCGAGGTCCATGGTGTGGCTGCCCATGTCTCCGATCTGTCCGGTGCCGAAATCCCAATACATGTTCCACTGCAAACAATTGGCTCCGGGTTTTCCAGAGAAGTAGTCCGGATTGTAAGGGTGATGAGGCGATGGCCCGAGCCACAGATCGTAGTGCAGGTTTTTAGGAGGGGTGCCCTCTGCGGGTAAATATCCCGGTCTCCGAAGTTGACGGTTCCCCCAGGCATGCGCCTCTTTGAGTTCGCCGACAGCCCCGTCATGAATGAGCTCGCGGACCCGATTGAAATTCTCGTCGGCGTGACGCTGTGTGCCGACTTGAGTTGCGATCTTGTCTTTGTTCTTCAGGTAGGTGGCACGGACCATCCGCGCCTCTTCCACGGTGTTGGCCAAGGGTTTTTCGCAATACACATGGAGACCACGATTCATGGCCCAAGTGGCGATGAAGGCATGAGTGTGATCGGTGGTGCAACACACCACCGCATCGAGATCCTTTTGTTCCAGGCACTTTCGCCAATCCACATAGTGTTTGGCCTTGGGGAATTTCTTCGCGGCAATGGCCAGATGTTCTTCATCCACATCGCACAATGCCACGACATTCTCGCTTGAGATCGCTCCGTGGTGCGCCCTTCCACGGCCAAAGGCTCCAATCAGGGCGATGTTCAACTTATTGCTTGGAGCGTTCTGACCGAAGAGAGTTCCGCTAGGGAGGATGAGCATACCGGCGCCCGCCGCCGTTGCGGTTTGAATGAACCCTCGTCTGCTGCTGGTTCCAAGAAGTTTCGATACGTGCTGGATAGGTTTGTCTTGATTCGGCATGTCAGGTCATCCTTTCGTTTCTGGTTTAACGGGTGGCACGGGCAGATTAAAGAAACCCTTTCTCTTTCAAGAACTTTTCTGTGATGTTCGATTTTCCTTCTTCGCCCAGGACCATCTTTTCGACATACTTTGCGATGACGTCGACTTCGATGTTGACAGGGTCGCCGATTTTTCGGACCGAAAGATTGGTGATCTCCCAGGTCTTCGGGATAAGAGCGACTGAGAACCGGACCCCATCGAGCGTCGCCACGGTCAGGCTGATCCCATCCACCGTGATCGACCCCTTCTCCACCACATACCGTGACAGGTCTTTTGGCAAATCCACCTCGAGCGACCAATAGTCCCCCGATTTTTCGATCCCACGGATCGTTCCCACACCATCGACATGCCCTTGGACGAGGTGTCCGCCCAACCGATCGCCGATCCGGAGGGGACGCTCCAGGTTTACCCGATCCCCGGTCTGTAATTGAGACAGATTCGTCCGTTGGAGTGTTTCCACTGAAACCTCAGCCTGGAAAGATCCCTGACTATCGGCGATGGCGGTCAAACAGGTTCCATTCACCGCGATGCTTTCACCCAACGAGACCGCATCTTCCCAAGGGAGTGCACCCACCTCGATGAGGCCGCCGCGAGAGGGATCGGTTTCCACTCTTTGGATGATCCCAGATCCTTCGATGAGTCCTGTAAACATATCGACCTCTTCATCATTCTCGAGTGTGCGATCAATCCGGCACTCTCGGTTCGATTGGCACCTCGTCCGGGTCCATCGATTTCGGGTGGATACGCGTTTGGGCGCTCAATAGCAATGCTCCTCCGAGAAGGAGAACGATCCCGCCTTGCCACTGGATGAAGGTCATTCTCTCTCCGAACCAGAGGTAAGCCCACAATGCCACAATAAACGCTCCAATGAGCTGAGTCCCTCCGCTGATCGCCGACCCGAGACGTTCGAGAGAAATATAGAAGAAAGTGTGCGCCATCGCGATCCCGATGAGAGAAGAAAGCAGAACCATCAAGAAGGGTCCCGTGTCTTCTCTCGCGACCTGCAGAATATGGCTCTCCGGTTCGAATATCCACAGGAAAACGATGAGAACAAGCGATGTGTAGATCGAGATGACCGGAAAAGCCACCCAAGGTCGTGTCCCGCGCATCGAATATCGCACTGTCACACCATAGAGACCATAAAACATCCCACAGACCAAAACCAAAATCACACCCATGAAAGTCGTCTCGCTCGAAAGATTGCCTCCGTAGACGTTCATGATCACAAAACCGGCAATGCAGAGAACCGAGCCGATCCAAAAGAGCGGACTCCGCATGATCGGGCGCTCATCGGCGAAAACAAGCAGTCCTCCCGCGATCGCGAACAGGACTGAGATGCGCACCAGGAATCCGATCATCGCGGCATCCATGAAATAAGGAAGCCAGGCCCAAAGACCCTGAGCGATCACATTGACCGCTGTGGGGAGGAGCGCCAAGCGCCAGACCTCTTTGGAAACTTGGCCCTTTCTCCAGAAGTAGAGGAGAGGTGGTGTCAGCAGGAGGGCGGCAAAGGGGTAGCGGATCGCGTTGGATTCCCACCCGCTGATATAGGGTTTGAAAGACTTGAGCATGACCGGCATGAGCGACCAACAGAGAATCGAGGCGGCAAGTGCAAGACTTCCGATCAGGTCAAATTTCTTTTGTTTATCATTCATTCTAAAGGTTTTGGTAATGATGGATCAAATCGTCCGCGAAGGC
>JAJDBZ010000661.1 GCA_029261095.1 Candidatus Omnitrophota bacterium
CGGGGAAGAGGGAGATTATAAGGCCGAGTCGTGTAAGGGTGTAAAGGAAGAAAATGCCCATGGACAAGATTGCTAAGAACCGGATGGACCATGGGTGGCTTGAAAAGAAATCGGTGGGATTCATATCTTGATGACACTTCCCCTTGTAGAGCGGATTAGAACGGAGTTCGTAATCCGCCAGGCAGGAGCCACAGCCCCGATCCGAAGCGATCCCGAGCGTTGTGGCGGATTACCGGCTCTGCCCTAATCCGCCCACCGGTTTATTACCAATCACCGCACATAAACCGGGTTCGCGTAAATCCATGCGCGATCCTCATCATCCACTGTCAGCCAGGATTCGAGGCGGTAGACTCCCGGTTCTTCAATTGGGTAGGCCAGTTCCCTGGCCGTTTCTTCAAGAACTACCTGGCCATTCTTAAAAAGTTTCATCTGGCATTCGAGGGGGAATACGGCGGTGAGGACCTGGCCTTCGGTATGATCGATCTCATCGCCCATGATCGCCAGAAGATTTTTGGGATTATCCTGATTAGAGACACCGACAAGAAAGCCGGTCGGGTCACACATCCAATCATGACTGACATAGGCATGGCCTGCGAGGAGGGCTTTTCGAACTGATTCCTCAGTCTGTTCTTCAGCGAGGATATGGGTGGAGACATTGGTGAAGAAAATGTGATAGGGATCGAAATCGAAACTCGCGAGGATGTCTCCAGGCTTGTGCCCCTGGGTCATCTCCTTGATACCGGGTCGCATCCCGGCAGTAATCTTTCTCATGTCCTCGTCCTTGTCGACATTGGTTCCGACCAGGACAGTCTCCTCATCCACCATCTTGGAAAGAAAGATCTGGTTGTGGTGGCAATCATTTGCCGCAATCCCCACCACCCTTTGCTTGAGCGATTCAGTATCCCATTTCGAAATATATTCTTGCGGATAATCTTGATGCGCGGCGAGCATTCCATGCGGATATTTTGCGATGGCTTCGGTAATTTCAGCTGCCTTTTCTGGATCGGTGATAAACTGATAAATCGCCAACATCGAGGGGGCGTCGTCCATCGCGTCGGCGTGACGGTTGTAAATCTCCATTCCGGTCAGTCCAACCATTGAGTGGTCGGGGCGCGCTTCAATGTGGGAGAGGAAGATGAGCCCATCGCCCTCGGTGACCGCTTCGATGATAACCTCTTTGTCGGAGTCCATCTTATCCATGATAGATTGCATGGGGTGGATGACGAACCCATGAGTTTCTGAACCCGGTATAAAGAGGACGCCTTCCTTCATGCCGCGCCAACTCTCCATGTAGTCTCTTGGAGGGCGGAAATGGTCGGAGAGAAGGATCACATCGACCCCCACCTTCTTGGCATCGGCGAGCATCTCCGGACGAGTGCCGCCGGTGTGTGTCGAATCTTCCCCATGGGAATGGAGGATGCTGTGAAAGTCGGTGAGATCGGTTCTCAAAGAGACCTCGATGCGCTTTTGCTTAAGAGCTTCAACATCTTTATGGACGGACTCCAACCTTGGAAAGGTCATTCTTTCGATGGAAGAATATTTCCTTCCGGGGGAGGAGCCGGGCGTGCCTGCATAAGCAGCCATTGTGGAAAGGATCAGTAGAAAAGCGAGTTGCGAGAACGATGACTTCATCTTTGGGTAACTCCTTGTACCGAGTGTCAGATCAGGAATCCTAGCCTCCAACTCCCGACCGGTTCTAGCCCGTAGCCCGAAATTTGGGACTGGACGGGGACCTCCTCATAGGCGAACATGAATAAAAGTGATTTCGCCAGCCCACGATTAGAGTGAGGAAATCAACCGTGGAATACTCCAACCGGAATACTCGGAAGTGAGAGGAGGCTTTACCATTGTTGCGCGCATATATCCAACAAGCGATGGATCACGCACATTACGAAATCATCGATCAAGATGAAAGCCCTTATTACGGTGAAATTCCCGAACTACGGGGGGTTATCGGGGTGGGAAGAACTCTCGAAGAGTGTCGAGAGAACCTGGAAGACGCCTTGGATGAGTGGGTCACGCTAGGACTGCAATTGAATCACGAGATCCCCAAAACTAATGGAATTTCACTAGAACCTCTCTCCAGTCGCACAGTGATGCCTCTCCATTCAACCTCCTTTTCTGACCTCATTGGATCAGTCCATAGCGAGAAAACCAGTGATTGCCCATAACACCAATGCATACAATCCAATATTGAGAAGACACAACATTCGGCCCGCGAAAGCGGTCCCAGCTATGACCATCATCTGTTTCTCGTAAGACGGTAATTGGCGACTTGGTCTTCTCTTTGGGAGAAGTCCCAGGAAGAGTCCAGATATCGCAAAAAGTATGCTGATGGAAACCACCATGGGGTACAAGGTGCGCGCTTGGTATCCCAACATGAAATCAAACCCTGCCATGCTCAAGACTACTGGATTTAGCACCGTCGAAGCGATCCCGAGAAACAGACAGCCAAAGGACCGATAAAAGGTGGTCGGATCCGAGACATCGTAGTGCTTCGAAAGCATACCCTCTCCTTGCAGGTGGGACTGTTTCCGTTCTAAAAGAGACCCTCATACCACGGCATCCGCACCCGCTTACTAATGACTCGATGGTATAGGGGGATTCTATCATATTGTTTGAAACCCAAGGATCCAGCGTGTCTTAAACGTTTTTCTTGAAGATATTTTGACATTTTTTGCCACCTCCCGTGCTAGCGGAATGAGGAGAGGGGGGGTATGATCCAAAGCCTTAACCCAATTTGCAGCACGAATGGAGGAATCGATGAGAATCTTTTGGACCGCTTTATTCTTGGTCTGCGCTGTCTGTGTGGCAGTTCAACCTGTGATTTCCGGGGAAGAGGAATACCTTCCCGGTCAGGTGCGCACCGCGCTCGACCGGTATGTTCACACCCCCGATCCCAACTACAAGTACGAACTCCTGAAGGAGATCAAGGGAGAGGGTTTCACAGCCTATGTGCTGGATATGACTTCCCAGAAATGGCGCACCGAAGAGGATGTCGACCGAACCCTTTGGCAACATTGGGTGACCATCCTGAAACCCGATGTGGTTGAGAGCGATACGGCTCTCCTGTTCATCGGCGGCGGAGCCAATGGGAAAGAACCGCCCAGCAAAGTGGATGACATGATCGCGAAGATTGCCGCTGGAACCAAGTCGGTGGTGGTCGCCCTTTCCATGATCCCGAACCAGCCCCTGCATTTCAAAGACGAGTTCATGGACAAGTACGAAGAGAAGGGGCGTGTCGAGGATGCTCAGATCGCTTTCACTTGGGACAAATACCTCAAGACAGGCGATGAAATGTGGCCTTCGAGACTGCCAATGACTAAAGCGGTGGTTCGCGCGATGGATACCACCACGCTCTTCCTCGGAAGCGAAGAGGGCGGAGAAACCACAGTGGACAAGTTCGTGGTCGCGGGTGGATCGAAACGGGGTTGGACCACTTGGACAACAGCGGCTGTCGACCCGCGTGTGGTGGCCATCTCGCCGATTGTGATCGACATGCTCAATGTGGTTCCCTCCTTCCAGCATCACTGGAGAGCCTATGGGTTCTGGTCGCCGGCGGTGGGCAACTATGTCGAGATGGGTTTGATGGACAAGATGGACGATCCCGATTACCAGAACCTGCTTGAGATTGTCGAACCCTATTCCTACCGGTCGCGGTACACGATGCCAAAATACCTGATCAACTCTTGCGGCGACCAGTTCTTCATGCCGGACAGTTGGCAGTTCTATTGGGATGACTTGATTGGAGAGAAGCACCTGCGTTATGTGCCGAACACCGATCATGGTCTCGACGATTCAGATGCGGTTGAAGGCTTGGCGGCCTATCACCACGCGATCATTAACGATCTCCCGCTCCCGAAATACGATTGGGAAGTCAAGGAAGACGGAACCATCAAAGTAACAGTCGAAGACAAACCCGCCGAGGTCAAACTGTGGCAGGCGACCAACCCCAAGACCCGAGATTTCCGTCAGGAAAAAATCGGCAATGTTTGGAAAAGCACCCCGCTGGAACCCAACGCGAAGGGTGAGTATATCGCCAAAGTGGATGACCCCGAAAAGGGTTGGACCGCTTACATGGTGGAGCTCACCTACCCGAGCCCCGCTGGTGTCAATTTTAAAGTCACCAGTGGTGTCACAGTCACACCGAAGGATTTGCCTTTTACTTATCCACCAGAAAAGAAAAGCGAATAGGTCCTTCCGATAACCATACTTTGCCCGGCTCGCCCAACAGGTGAGCCGGGCTTTTTCTTTTCATAGTCAGGGATCCATTCGACAAAACGCTAGTTTGTATGGGAGAAAACTGTGGAAGGGCTCCCCCAGGCTGTGGATTGTCGGATATCCGATCGTCTTCGATTTCGAGATTGATTGCGAAGGATGGTATCCCTCAACCTGAAAAGAAAAATTCTCCCGTCCTCAGTCAGACAATAACCATCGGGGCCGTACTGAACCAATCCTTTTGTGCAAAGTTCCTGGATGGACTCGTAGTATTCGGAGGCCGCATCCAGAGTATTGAATTCATCACCTTCGACCTGCGATTGGCGAGAAAGAATTTGAACGCCTAGGGGTGGGATAGCGCCTCCTGGTTGGGTCGAAAGAAGACACCCGATTGCCTTACGCGATACTTTGAGCATGAGAACACCTCCGCTGTACGATACAAAGTTGAATCCATGACGATGGAATGATGTTCATTTGGAGTGATTGGAGTCGTTGAACGAGTTGTGTTTCAATACGGAAAACGCGAATGAACGGAAAATCAATCCCTAAACTGCTACCAGATTTAGGGATCGGAATTGCCCAATTTGTCCTACCTCTTAATACCCACATTCGTTCGCCTCCCTTTACCGAAGAGAAACGAGCCTCGCCCAAGCAGCGATCAGAACAGATGTGGAAACAGATTATAAAACGGGCCTGGGAACGTCAACTTTTTTTACTCTGAGTTTCGGTGGCATAGAGAACTACTCACAAAAAAAGCCCCTTCTGGCTGAAGGGGCCTTGTAAGTTGTTAGGGATTGGTGCCGAGAGCGAGATTTGAACTCGCACGGGTTGCCCCACACGCCCCTCAAGCGTGCGTGTCTACCAGTTCCACCACCTCGGCACTGATTGAAGCGAACGGGTAAACTACCGATTCCGACCTTAGAGGTCAATACACCCGCTGGCCTATTTAATTTACCCGTTTTTGCCACTTTTTTGGAGGGGGTCCCAACCCTCTCGGAGCCGGTCTCCCACCACATTGAACAGGATCACGGTGATCGCGAGAGCGAGCCCAGGAAAGAAAGTGAGCCAGGGGGCCCGGAGAACCTCATCCCATCCTTGGGCAATCAATGCACCCCAGGAGGGGAGAGGCGGCTCGACCCCCAAACCCAGGAAAGAGAGGCCGGACTCGGCCAGAATCGCTCCGGCCATTCCGGTGGTTGTCCATACCAGGACCGGGGTGAGGCAGTTGGGAAGGATGTGTCTGAAAAAGAGCGGAGTCGGCTCGCAGCCCATCGATCGGGCGGCGTGAACATAGTCGTTCGTTTTGACCGCCAGGACCTGCGCCCTCATGAGTCGTGCGATCTCCGCCCAACTCGCGATTCCCAGAGCGACAAACAGCGACACCAAACTTGGACCCCAGAGAGCCACCAAGGCCACCGCAAGAAGGAGAGTCGGAAAGGCAAGCATCACATCCACGATTCGCATGACCGTCAAGTCGACCCACCCGCCCCTGTACCCCGCCCAACCTCCGAGGAGCGTCCCCAACACAAGAGCGATGATGCGCGAGAGGGCCGCGATGAGCAGAGAGATCCGCGCCCCGACCCAGACCCGGACGAAAAGGTCGCGTCCGAGAGGGTCGGTCCCCATAGGGTGTCGGAGACTCGGGCCCTCCAACGAGGCATCGTAGTTTGTTTCAAAGTAAGCGTCCGGCCAAACCTCCGGTATGAGGATTGCCGCCAAGATCCACATGACCAAGAGGAAAATCGGCCAGTGGTGTCGGATACTCCCAAGAGGGGAAGAGGCAGAGGTTGTATGAACAGGTGTCGCTAGAGTTTCGGTCATGGATCGCTACGAACTCGGGGATCAAAAACTCCATAGAGGAGATCGATCATCAGATTGACCAGGACGAAAATTCCAGCCATGAAGACCACACATGCGTTAATGAGCGCGGTGTCCCTGGCCATGATGGCATCGACGGTCAGTCTTCCGATTCCCGGCCACCCAAAAACCTGTTCAGTGAGAACCGACCCGGAGAGGTAACTGCCGAGGTCGAGACCGATTACGGTAAGAATCGGGAGCGCGGCGTTCTTAAGGGCATGTTTTCCATAAATGACCAACGGACTCAGGCCCTTGGCTCGCGCGGTTCGAAGAAACTGACTGGAGTCGATATCCACCAGCGCGGCTCGAGTGATGCGTGTGATGAGCGCAACCGACCGCAAACCCAATGCCAGTGCGGGGAGGATGAGGTACCGAAGATTTCCCTCCTCGTAACCGGATGGGGGGAGCCAACGAAACTGTAGGGAGAGGACCCAGATCAAAATCAATCCGATCCAAAAGACGGGTGCGGATATTCCGAACAAGGTCAAAAGGGAGAGGACTCTGTCGACCCAGCCGTCTCTAAAGACAGCAGCCAGTACACCAAACAGGATGCCCGCCACTATCGCAAAGTTGAGTGCGGCAGCTGCAAGTAGCGCGGTCCGTGGGAGACGGTGTAGGAGGAGGGACCAAACCGGTTCGTTATACCGGCTCGATTGCCCCCAATCGCCGGTCATGAGATTACGGAGGTAAAGGGTGTAACGGGTAAGCGGATCCTGATCGACACCGAGGCGTTCGCGCATCCGGGCCAGTGTCGCCTCATCGGTCCTCTGCCCCGCAAGTGTCTCGACCACATCGCCGGGAGCCATACAGGTGAGCGCGTATGAAAGGGATAGCACCCCCCACAGGACAAAAATCGAGAGACTGAGTCGACGGATCAGGTATGCGGACAAGAATTTCCCCTTCGCCCATGATGCCTAAATAATGTAACCGGGAGGTGTGCTTGGATCAAATCATCCCCAGTCACAGTTCATTGAATCAGGAGAGATCGACTTCTGGGTTTTCACGAACTCTGAGGTCTCCGATCTCAAAGTATTCTTCCTTCTGAAATCCGAAACCACCGGCGATCACATTGGATGGAAACGATTCCACTTTTGTGTTGAGTTCGCGGACGTTCCCGTTGAAAAATCGGCGAGCAGCTTGAATGCGGTCTTCGGTGTTGACCAACTCATCCTGTAATTCGAGAAACTGTCCATCCGCCTTGAGATCAGGATAGGCCTCGGAGACCGCGAACAATCGGCTGAGCACACCCACGAGTTCATTCTCGGACCGTGCCTGTTGATTGGGTGTGCCACGATTATGAGCACACACATCGCGGAGACGAGTGACTTCCTCGAGGAGGTCTCTTTCGTGTTTGACATAACCCTTAACCGTTTTTACCAAGTTGGGAATGAGGTCGTATCGGCGCTGAAGTTCGGTGTCGATGCCCGACCAGGATTCGCGTACCTGATTGCGCATACGGATCAGTGCGTTGTATGTGGCGGCGATAAAGATAAGGAGGACCGAGACAATCCCGCCGAAGATGTAGACCAATTCCATTCGAATGTTGCTCCTTTAGCAGCCTCGGTCACTCCCGAAACAGGTATTCCGGGAGGAGTTTACGGAGAGTGACCATCTGCTTCAACCGTTTCTCCACCACCTCAGGGGTTAACCTGGGAGAAAAGACAAAGGAGAGACAATGACCCTCGATTTCTATTGAGAGGTCAGGATGCCTGAGGAGGTACTCCATCATCCGAGTGTGACAGATATCGTATGCGAATTTCTTATCTTTCGACTTGACCACAAAGGCCTTGGAGAATTCGATCGACTCAAAATCGATGTCCTCGAATCCGATAAACTGCCCGATCTTAGAAAAAAAGCCTTCCGGATATATGAGGATTTCCGGAAAAACCTTCTTCATTGTCAGAATAAAAAAACTGAAATGATGGTGATGAGTCTGGCGCCTCCCCTTCGAGTCGGTCGAATAGGTTTCATAGTGATAGTCAAAACACTGGAGAGGGAACCCATCGAGTTCGCCATCCAGGATGTTCTGAGCGTATCGGTTACTCCCGACACTGAGTTTGTTGAGAAAGTTGTAAAGGGAGGGAATTTCACGGTCCCGTCCGGGGTGGTAGGAAAACCCAAGACCCGAAGCCAGTTTTTGGAAAGCTTCACGTCGCTTCTTTTCCTGGAGGTACCCCAGAATGGCCAACCCGATGACGAGGGTGACGATACCAGCGACGAGAAGGAAGGGGAAGAATTGGTCCATACGCGATGAGTGTAGAATACCTGATTCGGAGAAGAAACCACCCGCAAAATAATTTTCGAGCGGTTCCTTATTCGTCATAGAAAAATTCTGGTAAACCGTTATCCTCGAATCGAAATGCTCGGAATGAACACTGGAGGAAATCTAAGATGATCCATCGCCGCCACTTCATGGGAGGCTTGGCCGCCTCGGCGGGGCTCTTGCTTGGGCGTTCCGCCTTTGCCAACCTCGAAGACCTGGAGAAATATTCGATGCGAATCGATTGGAACAAAGTCAAAGACCGGAACCAGAACCGTTCGACTGTGACCGCGCAACAGGGGATGGTGTGCGCCAGCCAACCGCTCGCTGCCATGGCGGGTATCGACATCCTCAAATCGGGGGGCAACGCCATCGACGCCGCAATCGCGGCGAACGCGGTGCTGACTGTGACCGAGCCGATGAGCAACGGAATCGGCGGCGACCTTTTTGCTATTTGCTGGATTGAAAAAGAGCAGAAACTTTTTGGGCTGAACGCCAGCGGGCGTTCTCCTTACAATTGGAATTTACAGGCCGCGCTGGATGAGGGACACGATTATCTTCCGGCCTATTCCCCCCTGGCCTGGAGTGTTCCGGGTTGTGTCAGCGGGTGGGGGGCGCTTCACAAAAAATTTGGGAAGAAAGCCTGGGACAGTGTCCTTGCGCCTTCCATCCATTACGCGGCTGAGGGATTCCCTGTTTCCCCAATCATCGCCGGAGGTTGGGCTTTCATCTCCGCCGAGCACAAGACACTGGCGGAAACCTTTCAGCCGAATGGCCATGCACCCGGGTTCGGGGAGGTTTTCAAGAACCCCGATTTCGCGAAGACGCTGCGGATGATCGCCGAAGGAGGAGCCGACTCTTTTTACCAAGGGGAGATTGCAGATCGGATTGTGAAATTTTCTGAAGAGCATGGCGGGAAGTTCACGAAGAAAGATTTCGTGGATCACCATGCGGAATGGGTCGATCCGGTTTCCACCAATTATCGGGGATACGATGTCTGGGAGATTCCGCCTAATGGTCAGGGGATCGCGGTCCTTCAGATCCTCAACATGCTGGAGACCTTTGATATGGCCTCCCTGGCGCAGAACTCTCCGGAACAACTCCACCTGTTTATCGAGGCGAAGAAACTCGCCTTCGAAGATCGCGCGGTCTATTACGCCGACATGGATTTCGCGCCGGTCCCGCTCGAACAACTCATCTCGAAGGAGTATGGGAAGGAGCGAGCGAAGAAGATCAATCCGAACCAAGCCGCTCGAAAGGTCGCGGCGGGGGATCTCCCAAGGGGTGGCGATACGGTTTACCTGACCGCCGCCGATTCCGAGGGGAACATGATCTCGCTGATTCAGAGCCTTTATCATGGGTGGGGATCGCACATTGTTCCGGACCGTCTCGGGTTCCCGATCCAGAACCGGGGGATGTCTTTCGCCCTCGACCCCAACCACTTCAATAAACTGGAACCGCACAAGCGGCCTTTCCATACGATCATCCCCGCTTTCGTCACGAAGGAGGGGCAACCGGTCTTTTCCTTCGGAGTCATGGGCGGTGATTTTCAGCCGCAGGGACATTCGCAAGTGCTCATGAACCTAATCGATTTCGGTATGTCGCCGCAGCAAGCGGGCGAGCAACCGAGAATCGAGCACAAGCGCAGTTCGACACCGATGGGTTCGAAGATGGTGGATGGTGGGACCATCCGATTCGAACTTGGTTTCCCGGACTCCACCAAAATCGCTATGGCGGAGATGGGACATCGGATCCAATCCGGAGCCGGTATGTTCGGAGGGTATCAGGGGATCTGGCGGGAGGACGATCCTCGCAGATACTTTGGGGGCACCGATCCGAGGAAAGACGGATGCGCGATTGGGTATTGATGCGCGCTTACACCTCGGGGCTGGTTCGGACCCTCGGCGCTGGTTCGGAGTTGTACTCCGGACCTTGAATTCTTTGCGGAGTTCCACTCCCCGTGGCGCCCGAGGGGGAGTACAACTTCCCAAAGAATCTTTCGCACGGAGTACAACTCCGCGCGAGCACCATTAAGAGGAGCGAATTCCTGTGAGACTTCTTTCTCTCGTATCCACAATCATTGCCATCTTCATTCACCCTGCGGTGTCCACCCCACAACCCAATATCGTCATCATCATGGCCGACGATATGGGGTACTCGGACATCGGTTGCTATGGGAGCGAGATCGACACGCCGAACCTCGATCGGCTGGCTGAGAATGGACTCCGGTTCACTCAGTTTTATAACACCTCGCGATGTTGCCCGACCCGGGCCTCGCTGTTAACGGGTTTGTATTCTCATCAGGCTGGAATCGGACACATGGTGGGAGACTATGGGATTCCATCGTACCGCGGGTTCTTGACCGAAGACAGTGTCACGATCGCGGAGGTGCTTAAGGGGGCGGGGTACGCCACCTTCATGAGCGGGAAATGGCATGTGGGAGAGGAGCGCCCGCACTGGCCGATCGACCGGGGTTTCGATCAAGCGTATGGACTCATCTCCGGAGCAATGAACTATTTCGATCTGCGTCTTGGAAAGAAGAAGGGTGCCATTCGGAACTATGCGGATAACGCTAAGCGGATTGTTCCGCATGGAGAAGGTTTCTATACGACGGATGTTTTTTCGGATCGGGCGGTCGCGATGCTGGATTCGGTGGAGGGGAATCAACCGTTTTTCTTGTACCTCCCCTATAACGCCCCGCACTGGCCGCTTCATGCACCCGAAGAGGCGATTCAAAAGTACGAGGGGAAATACATGAAGGGATGGAGCGATCTTCGCCAGAAACGTCTCGCGAAGATGCGGGAGATCGGAGTCATCGACTCGGATTGGAAAGTCTCTGAACCGGATGAGGAGGTCGCCGATTGGGATTCGCTCTCCAAGGAGAAGAAGATCGAGATGGATCGAAAGATGGCGGTCTACGCCGCACAGATCGATTTGATGGACAAAGGAATCGGTCGGGTGATGACGAAGATCGATAAGTTGGGGCGGATGGATAACACCCTCATTCTCTTCCTTGCGGATAATGGGGGTTGTCATGAAGGAGGAGAATTCGGCGGCAATTTCCGTGAGGATCTGACCGGGCCGATCGGTTCGGTGGATTCGTATCACAGTTACGGCCGGTCCTGGGCGAACGCGAGCAACACTCCTTTCCGGATGTATAAACATTGGGTTCATGAGGGCGGAATCGCCTCGCCGTTGGTCGCGCATTGGCCCGCGGTCATACAAGAAGGCGGCAAAATCACCGACGAGGTCAGTCACCTCATCGATCTGATGGCCACCTGTGTGGACATTGCGGACACCGAGTATCCGAAGACTTACAACGGAAGCGCGATCGAACGCCTGGAAGGGAAATCGCTCGCACCGGTTTTTCGAGGAGAAGATCGCGAAGGACATGAAGCGCTATTTTGGGAGCACTCCGGAAACCGCGCGGTCCGCAAGGGAGATTGGAAACTGGTCTCAATGGATTCAGGAAATTGGGAGCTTTACAATTTAAAAGTGGATCGGACGGAACTCGAAGATCTGTCTGAGAAAGAGCCGGATGTCGCCAAAGAGTTGAAGGAACTCTATAGGAAGTGGTCAGAAAAAGTGGGGGCTCTCACTATTGAGGAGATCAAGGTGGTGAGGCGTGAGCAAAGGAAGACGGAATAGAATGCGGGGCTCGCCGAGCAACCGACTAGGCCGCCACGGGACTAACACTCTTCCAACCATTGCTCTCTTTCGAAGCATGCCAAAGATCGTAAGATCGCTGTAAGTTCATCCACATTTCCGGACTGGTTTCGAATGCACGTCCCAGACGCAGCGCCATATCAGCGGTTACCGATCCGCGTTCGTTCACAATTTTGGAAAGAGTCTTCCTAGAAACTCCCAATGACTGTGCCAAACCGGTGACCGTAAGCTCCAGCGGTTCGATGTATTGCCGTTTAAGGATTCCGCCTGGATGGGACGGCGGTCGTTTCCGAGTTCTCATGACTTCATCCTTTCTCCTAATGGTAATCGAGGTAATCGATATCGTAGGCGTCCCCACCCTTTCCACTTACCCTTTAATGGATGAAGGTGTGAACCGGGGAAACCCAAATCTCCCGGTCTGGTCGCAGCATCCAACTGATCCAAAATGTCCGAGACCTTCGGAACATGGTTGGGTTGAATTCCTTTCTCAACACCATCGAGGAACAACCGTTCGAGTCCTCGATGCAAGAAGGATCGGATCATTATTAAATTGTAACCTATACGGTTACAAAGTCAACAGAGAAATACAAAAGATTCACAGCGAAACGAAGAGTTCCTACTTCAAATCGACCCCATACTCATTCGCCAGCAGGTGAATGATCCGCTCCGCTTTCTCCTTTGGCATGTGATCGACCTCGGCTTGTATCTGGGCAAGCATCGCTTTGGCTTCCTCATCGTTTTCCATGTCTTTCGCGATCTCGTGGGCTTGGAAGACGTGACGGATGTCTGCGACGCTTTCAGCGAAGAGGAAGAGCGAGGCGGATACCGGATTGATGTCTGCGAGGAGACGAAGGAGAACCTTCAACATTTTCTTCGACGATTTTGGGTTCCAATGTTGGGTCTGTTTGACCTCTTTGATCGCTTGATTGACAGCATGCTGATAATCCTTGCGTCGCTCCTTCGCCTGCTCGAGTTGCTCCCGAATCAATTCGCGATGGTCGCGGGCCTTTCTGGGTGCGTCGATACCATCTTCAGTCACCTCAATCGAACCCCACTCCAAGGTCAGCCGATACCGGCGCGGATCGTCACCGAGCCCGTAATACTGAGCCTCTGGAGGCCCCGGCTGACGATCATCGGCGGTGTAAAACCCGCAGAGAATTTCATGGTCGTCCGATTTTCGGTTCAGAGTCACGGTGGGCGCGATCAAGTAGAAGGTTGGGGTATCCGCTTCGTAGTCCTGAATTTCCATAACCGCCTTCCTGGCCTGAAGTCGCGCATTAGCGAGAGCGGCGAAGAGCGGACGGTAACGGGGTTCGACTTTATCGGGGTCGTTGAGGAGGGCCACTCGGTCGAGACCCTCGGAGGCGAAAGTCTCTTTCAAGTCCTCGATAAATGGCCGTGTCCCACCTCGCATCAAGGCATGCAACGCGCCGCAGTATTCGGAGGTGGTTTTGTAACGATCCATCTTCCCGAAAACAGGTCCGTCGGGAGTTTTATGCACGCAGACATGCGAGTTGATTTTGACCAATAGAACTTTAAAGGAGGATTTAGTTTTCGGTGTGGCGAAATGGTTTTCAGCGATCTGCACGGACCCCCATTCATAACGACCACCGAGATTGGCGATCCGAAATGGTGCTTGACGCGCGAGTTTCAAACTGGGGAGTAAGGGTTGTGCAATCACCGATTGAAAGGATTGAACGCACTCGTTCTCGGATTCATCGGCACAGGTAATTCTGAGAGCGCCAACAACGGGAGCCCGGAACTCTTGTACGTACGCCTTGAGATGCCGGTTCAGATCGTCACAGGGTAGTTCTTTCCCTACGATACTCTTCAAAGTTTCCAATTGCATTCGATTCCAAACCCTCCATCATTGTGTCGGACTCGATGATATGGGAAGAGTGCTATGTGGAACAGGTCAGGGAGTCTTCGACAATCAGATCTGTTTGCGATCAATGGTTTTCGGAGAGGGGGAGTCGATTGCCACTTCTTAGGAAATACTCCCGATAGCCCTTTTGTGCGTCTTTCGTTAAACTCCAATCAGATGCTCAGGTGTTGACATGATGAAATTGTTCTCACAAAGACTGACGATCCACACCCTTCCCTTATGGTTGGCATTATTATCTGCCATCGCTTTCGGCCAGACCACTGGTTCAGAGATCGCTCGATTTATTGAAGGGACAGAACAGCTCAAGAGAGATTTGGAGCGAGTTGAAAGGGGGCTAACGGAATTAGAAAACCTTCTCGATATAGCCGAAGAAAATCGTCCGATCGCGAGTAAGCAGGTGGTCGCCCCTCCCACATTTAGCGGTGGCATTTTACCGATCCTCACTGAAAATTGTTTCACCTGTCACGGTCCCGATCAAGGGCAGCGTAAAGCGGGGCTTCGACTGGATGACCGAGACGCCGTTCTACAACCGGCGGGGTCGGGTGAGACTCCCATCGTTCCGGGTAATCGCGATCTCAGTGAGATCTACCGGAGGATCTCTTCAACCGACCCCTCGGAACGAATGCCGCCGGATGCGGACAAACACCTCACTCCTGAAGAAATCGAATCGATTGGTCGTTGGATCGATAACGGCGCCGAATGGGATCGACATTGGGCGTTTGAGCATCCATCACGACCGACCATCCCAGAGGTTCCCGATCCTGAATGGGTTCGGAACCCAATCGATTCTTTTATCCTGTCGCGTCTAGGGAAAGAGAAACTGAAGCCGAGCCCCGAAGCCGACCGCGCGACCCTTGTTCGCCGATTATCGCTGGACCTAATAGGTCTCCCACCGACTCCAGCGGAGATCGACGCTTTCCTTTCGGATGAGGGTCCGGGCGCGTATGAAGACCTGGTGGACCGTCTCCTTGCTTCTCCTCATTATGGGGAAAAGTGGGCGCGTTGGTGGTTGGATCTTTGCGGGTACGCCGACAGCGATGGTTACCTTTCCGATTTTCTTCGTCCATGGGCCTGGAGATATCGAGACTGGCTGGTTCATGCCTTGAACGAGGATATGAGTTTCTATCGGTTTACCATCGAACAGTTAGCCGGAGACCTCTTACCGGAAGCAGACCTCAATACCAAGATGGCCACGGGGTTCCTGCGGAACACCTTGAGCAACCGTGAAGGGGGAGCAGCCCTCG
Source organism: Candidatus Omnitrophota bacterium (assembly GCA_029261095.1). GTDB lineage: Bacteria > Hinthialibacterota > Hinthialibacteria > OLB16 > OLB16 > JACKFH01. The sequence goes on from JAJDBZ010000661.1 coordinate 15,131, forward strand.
AAGAGTTCCGCGCCAAACAGGTGATCCAGCGGACCAGTATGGTGGGAACTGTCTGGCTAGGACTCACTGTGGGGTGCGCGGAGTGTCATGACCACAAATACGATCCGCTGACTCAACGCGAGTTTTATCAGTTGTATTCCTTCTTCAACAATGTGGACGAAGTCAATGTTCCGGCTCCTCTCGGCGATGAGTGGGAGGAGTATGTAAACGCAAAGCCCAAATACGATGAGGAACGAAAGAAAATCCTCGAGCCGATAAGAGAGGAGATCGACTCTCTCCAGAAAGATTGGGAGAGTGAACTTCTTTTTACCGAGGCGAATCCGGGAAGAGGGTACGACTGGGAGAGGGCACTCGAAGTTCTCGGTTTGGTTTGGGGGCAAGGCGAAGGCGAGGGGCAACTCGAGGGACTCTTGATCGTGAAAACTCCTTGGGAAGAACGAACCGAGGATCAACAACGGCGATTGCAGGACTACTTTCTCCGGAGTGGGTCGATCATTGACGCGACAAAATTTAGCGAACTGAAGATCGGCGAGAAGGTCAAACAACTCGATGAACTGGAAAGCGTGCTGCCGAAGGTGAGCCGCGCCCCATCCATGTTCCAGACGCCGATGAAGCGAATGACCCATATTCATGTCCGGGGCAATTACCGTGACAAAGGGGCCGAGGTCGTGCCACAAACACCTGTCTTCCTCTCTTTGCTAACCCGATCCGAGGACCTTCCCAGATTGAAGTTGGCCAGGTGGTTGGCTTCGGAAGAGAACCCGCTGGCGGCGCGGGTGACTGTTAACCGTTTGTGGCAGCAGATCTTTGGGCGAGGGTTGGTGGCGACTTCGGACGATTTCGGAATCCGCGGATCTCTCCCCTCTCACCCCGAACTTCTCGATTGGCTGGCGGTTGAGTTCATGGATGGGGATTGGAGTCTGAAATCGATGTTGAAAGAGATCGTGATCTCCGCCGCTTATCGTCAGACTTCGGACACCTCCCCCGCCCTGTCGGAAAAAGATCCGGATAATGTCCTGTTGGCCAGATTCCCGAGGATGCGATTGTCCGCGGAGGCGGTGAGAGACTCCGCGCTGAAGGTGAGCGGGCTGCTGAATACCGAAATCGGTGGACCGAGCATTCGTCCTCAGCAACCGGATAGTGTGACCAAGGAAGGTTTTGACAACAAATGGGAGGCTAGCGAGGGGAAGGATCGCCATCGCCGGGGCCTTTATATTTTTCTTCAAAGGACTTCACCGTTCGCGCAGCTTGTCAATTTCGATCTCCCGGATGTGAACCGATCTTGCACCAGAAGGGAACGATCCAACACTCCGCTTCAGGCGCTTAACCTGCTAAACGATCCAAATTTTTTCGAGGCGGCGCAAGCGCTCGGTCGACGTGTTCAGGCCTTTGCTCTGAAACAAACACGCGAGAATGGAGGGGCGACTGTCGAGGAGTGTATCGCTCACGCTTTTCGTTTGTGCCTGGGTCGGACTCCCACGACTGAAGAGCTCACTATCCTTTCGAATTATCTCGCTCGCCAAATCGACATCCTGAGATCCGATCCAGATTCAGCGGTCCAAATGATTCAACAGGATATTTCTGGCGAAGAGGCGATCGATCTGGCGGCTTGGACCGGGCTCGCGAGTGTCCTCCTCAATCTCGATGAGTTCATCATGAAAGGGTAATGGGATGAATCCATTTGATCTCCATCGAATTCAGAACCGTCGCGACTTCTTCCGGGATTTCGGTTTAGGGATCGGCACAGCCGCGCTTTGGAGCCTGCTGGAGGGCGAGGGCCGTTCGGCACATGCGACCACCGCTCCAACTGGGGAACTCCCTCAACCTCACTTCGCGCCGAAAGCCAAGAATGTGATTTTCCTCTTCATGGCGGGCGCTCCCTCCCAGATCGATTTGATGGACCCGAAACCGGGGATGAAAGAGTACGATGGCGAGCCCGTGCCGCAATCTCTGATCGAAAATCTCGACGATCCCCTCATCAAGAGCACCGCCACGGTCATGGCGAGTCCGCGAACCTTCCAGAAGTATGGCGAGAGCGGGATGGAGTTTTCGGATTATCTCCCCCACATTGGGAGTATTGCGGATGACATCTGTTTAATCCGGTCGATGCACACCGATGTCTCCAACCATCACCCGGGACAGCTCATGATGAACTGCGGAAGTCCGATGTTCGGGCTTCCCTCGATGGGATCCTGGGTGACTTACGGGTTGGGGAGCGAGTGTCGGGATCTACCCGGGTTTGTGGTCTTGACCTCGGATTCCGGTAAGGGAATCGATGGCGGGTCGACCCTCTGGTCGAACGGTTTTCTTCCCTCCGAATACCGAGGAGTCACATTCAGGAATTCGGGCGACCCGGTGTTGTACCTTTCGAACCCTCCGGGGGTTAGCGATGAGAGTCAGCGAGCGCGTTTGGATGCGATCAGTCAGTTGAACCAGGTGCGGATCGAAGAGACGGGGGATCTCGAGATCGCCTCTCGGATATCCGCTTATGAGATGGCTTTTCGGATGCAGATGGCCGCACCGGAACTGCTCGACCTTTCGAAGGAATCGGAAGAGACACGCAAGCTTTATGGCCTCGACCGCGAAATGACTCGTCCTTTCGGGACGAATTGCCTGATGGCGAGGAGGATGGTCGAGAGGGGGGTCCGGTTCATCCAGCTCTACCATTCTACTTGGGACGATCATTCCGAATTAAACAAGAACCTGGGCATCAACTGCGAGATGACAGATCTTCCGACCGCCGGATTGATCCACGACTTGAAACAACGCGGTCTGTTGGAGGACACCCTGGTCATTTGGGGAGGAGAGTTTGGTCGCACTCCCATGAACGAAGTCCGGCGCGGGAATGTGAAAGGGAAAGAGGGTCGCGACCATCACCCCTTCGCCTATTCGATGTGGATGGCCGGGGCCGGGATCCAAAATGGTCAGGTGGTGGGAGCCACCGACGATTTCGGTTATCAAATTGTGGAGAAACCGATCCATGTTCACGATCTCCAGGCCACAATCCTCCATCTACTCGGTCTCGATCACGAGAAACTCACCTACCGTCATCAAGGAAGGGATTTTCGACTGACCGATGTGGCGGGTTCGGTGGTGGGAGATTTGCTGGTCTGACCTATGACCACTCACGAAACGCGCTTCGTCAAAGAGTGAGTTTCTCCGCCGCCCTCTTCGCGAAGTAAGTCAGTATCATATCGGCTCCAGCGCGCTTGATCGCGGTCAGCGTTTCGAACATGAGGGCCTCGCCATCCATCCAACCGTTGGCGGCCACTGCTTCAATCATGGCGTACTCGCCGCTGACCTGGTAGGCGGCCACAGGAACAGTCGATACCTCACGGACTTTGGCAATCACATCGAGGTAAGGCATCCCCGGTTTGACCATCACCATATCGGCCCCCTCCTCGATATCGAGGAGGACTTCGCGAACCGCTTCACGAGAGTTTGCATAATCCATCTGATAGGTTTTTTTATCGCCGTGACGCGGCGCGGAATCGAGAGCCTCGCGGAAGGGACCATAAAAAGAGGAGGCGTACTTGGCGGAGTAGGCGAGGATGCCGGTCTCCTCGTGGCCCGCCTCATCGAGCGCCTGACGAATCACCCCGACACGACCATCCATCATATCCGAGGGGGCGATGATGTCCGCACCGGCTTCGGCTTGGGAGACCGCCATTTTCGCGAGGATCTCGAGAGTGGGGTCGTTGAGAATCTTTCCATCTTGAACATAGCCATCATGGCCTTCGCTGGAAAACGGGTCCATCGCGACATCGGTGATGACCGCGACTTCGGGGACCTTTTCTTTGAGGGTTCGGATGGCTCGTTGCATCAGGCCATCGGGGTTGGTCGACTCGGTGGCGACTTCATCTTTGAGGGAGTCATCGAGGGCGGCGAAGAGGGCGACCGAGGGAACGCCAACGTCACAGGCCTGTTTGACTTCTTTGACCAAGAGATCGAGGCTTAACCGCGAAACACCGGGCATCGATTTGATAGGCTCAAACTTGTTCTCCCCTTCGATGACAAAGAGGGGATAGATGAAATCCGCCGGTCTGAGTGCGGTCTCACGCACCATATCCCGGATAGCGGCAGTCCGCCGATTCCTTCTGGGGCGGTGTTCAATGAAGTATTTGGATTGGGTGGTGTCCACTGAGCTGGTCCTTTCGGATTTATTGTTCAAAATACTCGCAGATTATAAGCGATGAGGATCAAATCGGTCCACCTCAGGAGAGAGGTCCGCTATGCCCGATTCCAAAGAAGAGAAAAAGAAACTGCAAATCCTCATCTCTTGCGCTTTTCTGATCTCATTTCCACTCATGATATTCTTCTCTCCGGTTTACTTCCCGATGATCCAAGAATACTTCAACCGACTCGACTTCGATTCGGAGGTCTGGAAGAAGCCATCGAGCTCTTCGTACGAGGGTCCCGTGCGTATACGAATGGTTGACGACCTTCTGTGGGAGTATGACCTAGTGGGTATGGCTTCCGAGGAGGTAACAATTCTTTTGGGGCCAACCGACAATCTCGGGTATTTCGACAGTTATGATTTTGTTTATTGGCTTGGACCGGAGAGGAGTTTCTTCGGTGTCGACTCCGAATGGTTGGTCATACTACTTGATGATAACGGTAAGGTTTCACGGCATAAAATTGTCACCGATTAGTTCTCGGGCAGTGTCGAAGTTGTAAGAGGTTAAAAACATCGCCTTTATTCCGTAAGATGAAAGTATTGACACATTAGATTAGAGAGGATCGGTAGTGACTGAGCAAACCTACACCCCCATCGCCGACCGGCAACGGGAGATTGTCGATAACTTCGCCATACTCAGCGATTGGGAGGACAAATACCGGCTGATTATCGACATGGGTCGTAAACTTCCTCCCTTCCCCGAGGAACACCGCGTCGATACCAACAAAGTCAAAGGTTGCCAAAGCCAGGTCTGGTTCCATGCACGGCTGGAGAATGATCATGTGGTCTTCGATGCCGACAGTGACGCGGCCATTGTCCGTGGGCTGATTGCGATTCTCCTCAAATCATTTTCCGATGCCCCCCCTAAGGAAATCATGGATGCATCCACCGAATTTCTGAAGGAAATGGGACTCGGCGAACACCTCTCTCCGACCCGCTCCAACGGTCTCGCGGCGATGATCAAACAGATCAAGTACTACGCTCTCGCGTTCAATACATTGGTGGAACAAAAGAAAACTGCCTCTGGGTCCTGAACTCTGGGTTCGAAGCGGCGAATGATCGATACCGGTGGGGTTGCCACTGGGGGATGTTTTGTGTGACCCTTATTGCTTTCATATGGTAAATTAAGTTTTCAAAGGAGATGAAGACTTGCCAACACTCAAGGTCAACATCATTGGAATGGGCATCATGGGAAAAGCGGCCGCGCACACCTTGGCGCGTAATCCAAATGTCGAAGTCACCGCCATCGCCAATCGAGGAGAAGAGCGTCGCAAGGAAGCCACCCAGGAGTTTGGAATCGAACGCACTTACACGGACTATCTGGAGATGTTGGACAAGGAAAAACCCGACGCGGTCTTTATCGCCACCCCCGATTGGGATCATTTTAATCCGGTCATGGCTTGCTTGGATCGAGGGATGCATGTCCATGTCGAGAAACCGCTCACAACCGATGAGGGAGAAGCGAGAAAGATTGTCGAGAAAGTCCGCGAAACCGGATTGAAACTCCAGGTCTGTTACAACCACCGGTGGCTCGCTCCCTACCACAATGTCAAGGACCGAATCTCAAGCGGCGAAATCGGTAAACCGCTTACCGGATACGCGCGCAAGAACAACCCCATCAGTGTCCCGACGAAAATGCTTCCTTCCTGGGCGAAAGAGAGTTCGCCGATGTGGTTTCAAACCTCTCACGATGTCGATCTGATGTGCTGGTGGTTCGAGGACACTCCGGTCGAGGTCAAATGCTTTGGGGTCAAAAAGCACCTCAAGGAAAAATTTGGGTGGGACACCTTCGATGCGCTGCAAGCGATCGTCCAGTTCTCACAAGGGGGTATCGCGACCTTCGAGGCGGCTTGGATCTATCCGGAAACCCACCCCTCCATGCCGGATTCGTTTATGTCAGTAATCGGCGAGACAGGTCATTTCCAGGTCGACCGCAAGGACGAAACCATCGAGATGAGCAGCGAAGAAAAGTTTCTCTGGCCGAGGTCCTTTTTGAATTACAAAGTCTTCGATCGCTGGGTCGGCGCCTTTCCCTCAGCGCTGGACAGTTTTATCGATTCGATCCTGATGGACTATGAACCCCATGTGGATGTTCTCGCTGGCTGGAAATCGACAGCGGTGTTGGCGGCCATGCATGAATCGGTGGAGACTGGGGAGACCGTTAGAGTCAAAGAGGCTCCTTAGCGGGCCTGTGTGGAATCCACCAAACGGTAGACAGTTCCCTCACGCATCATGAACTTGATAATATAGATCTCGCCTGCCTCGTCCTCGCCGAAGCTACTGATGAGGTAGCCGGTTTCTTCATGAAGAGTCGGGTCGCGGTCCCATTTTCCGTTTTCATCCTGTCCGATACTCCAAATTTTTCCGAGACAGTAATCGGCGAAAAAGTAACGACCCACGAATGCCGGGAAAGATTTGCCTCGATAGACATACCCTCCTGTAATTGAGCAACCCGCGGGGTGGTCGTACTGGGTAATAGGAAGGACGAGTCCTTCCTGGTCGCAATCCTTTTCAGGATTGAAACAACTGAATCCTTCCATGATGTTCCAACCCTGATTGTCACCGGCTTGGATCAAGGAGACCTCCTCCCGAGTTCCCTGACCGACATCTCCGGCGAATAAATCGCCAGTCTCGCGATCGAAGGAGAATCGCCAAGGGTTTCTCATTCCGTATGCCCAGATCTCGTTGGGGCCCTCTGCTTTCAGTTCTGGATTGTCTTTAGGGATGGCGTAGGGATCGCCCGAATCGACATCGATCCGGAGAATCTTTCCAAGAAATGTATCCAAACTTTGGCCATTCCCATGGGGATCATTGGCCGCCCCTCCATCGCCGAGTCCGATGTAGAGGCAACCCGGGCATCCATCATGGGGATTAAACTCGATCGAACCGCCATTGTGATTCCAATAGGGTTGTTCGATGGGACCGAAGATGACTTTTTCATCCGTGTTCGCGGTGTTGGGATCTTCGGACACGGTGTACTCGGCCACTAGGGTGGAACCGGGGTATTTCTCGGTCTCGTCCTGGGCGGGATCTCTGAGCGAGTAGTGAACGAAGAACCGACCGTTGTCTTCATAATCCGGATGGAAGGCGAGGCCGAGCAACCCTCGTTCATCGCCGGTGTCGTCGGTGGAGGCGACACGGTCTTCACCCTCCGGGCCCAGATCGATAAACGGTTGGGTGAGACGGTTCCCTTCCCGGTCCAAGATCCAAACCTTGCCGAGACGCTCGACTACGAATAGACGTCCGCTTCCATCTCCCGCATGAGTCGCCAATACCGGAAACTCGAAACCATTAGCGATTTCCTTCAAGCCGATCTCAATCTCCGAAGATTGGGCAGCCACAGCTACAAATAAGATTAGGGGGAAAAGTTTCTTCAGATACATACAAGAGCACCTTCCAGGATTAGGATATGAACACCGGATCTCTACCGGTAAGGATTTCAGGTTTTATTCTTCGGGTGGCTTTTCGGGAAGGACCAGGTCTTGGTCCTGGACTTCGACCACGCTGCCTCCCTCGGGAATGTTCGCATGCGCGGCCCAAAGGATACCATTACAGATTGCACGACGAAACTGGGGAATTCCGAAGTTGCTATGAAAGTGGCCCAGGGTGGTTCCGAAACTGCGCCACCCTCCTTCGTGTTCCATTGTCCATGCGACGATTTGTTCCTCCCCATCGACATTGACCTGAACAATGGGTTTCGCATTCTCATGAAATTGGAGGTTAAGGTAGAATTCATCGAGGAGTTCATAGGGCTCCCATCCCCAGCAAATGGGGTGGCTGGGATCAACCTGGATGAGCGGACGCTGATCCACCTTGAGCCCTGAGTGGTCGAAATGAAACCACCCGCCCAGAATGTCCAGGTATTCGGGGCCGAGCGCCTGATCGCTGGTCGCGGTCGACCAATGGAGAGCGACATAACCCACCTGCTTCTCAAAGAGCCCGTAAAGAGTCTCTTTGCGTTCGGGAGTAAGGATGATATCTCCTGCTGGGCGAGAGTAATAAACGAGGGCATCGACGCCTCTGAAGATTTCAGGATCGGATGGCCAATCGAGATCGGGAGAGACGATGGCTTCAATCTCAGGGTTCTGATTCAGACATTTAGCGAGGATCTGACAACCCTTGCTGTACATGTGAGTCGCCCAGGGGTGATCCATCTCGGTGGGAATCAGGAGGATTTTTTTCATCCCGGCGCAAGAGGGACCGCAGGCACTTGCGATCACAACCGCAACCGCCACAACGACCCTCCAATTCGTGCCGGTTCTTAGAACAAACATTTAGCGTCCTCTCTGTCTCGCCATTTGCAGAACCTGAACCGAATCGAAGGTGCCATCAGGCCTCATTAACCCATTTTAAGTCCGATTGGACAAGACGGTCTTCTCGTAGTCTCGAACTTTTTCCAACCAATTCATACCTATTGGCACACTTTGCCGCTCGCAATACTCTTCCCAGACAGATCCAAAAGGTAAGGTTTTGATCTCCTCCAGAAAAGCCAGACGGCCGGTGTAATCCCATTTTGCTTCGAGTCGATTCAGTCTATCCCTCGGTTCTAACAGAGCCAATAGGAGTGCTTTAATGACAGATTGTGTCCCAATCACCCACGCTGCAATACGGTTGATCGAGGCATCGAAGAAATCGAGTCCGATGTGAACTCTTTTCAGGTACTCGCCTCGAACCAATTCCTCTGCGATGGCACGGACCTCATCCGATAGGACGACGACATGGTCGCTATCCCATCGGACGCCCCGACTGACATGAAGAAGGATTTCATCGACATACATCATCACCGAACTTAGTTTCTCCGAGATGACTTCGGTGGGATGGAAGTGACCCGCATCGAGACAGAGGAGCGTCCCGCGGGTCAGTGCATACCCAAGATAGAATTCATGCGAGCCGACGACGAAACTTTCCGAACCGATCCCAAACAGCTTCGCTTCCACCGCATCGAGATTGTGAGAGGTGTCGAGTTTTTCCTCGAGCACTTTATCGAGAGAATCTCGCAATCGCTCGCGAGGAGATTTTCGATCGACAGGGATGTCTTTATACCCATCCGGAATCCAGATGTTTGTGACACAGGGTGTCCCAAGCTCCTTGCCAAAGTGGGCGCCAATGCGCCGTGTCACACGGCAATGGTCGATCCAAAACTGTCGCGTCTTTTCGTCTGGGTGAGAAAGAGTAAAACCATCGTCCGCCAGGGGGTGGGCGAAGCAGGTCGGATTGAAATCGATCCCATGCCTGTTTTCTTTGGCCCAATCGACCCATGCGGAGAAGTGACCGGGTTCGATTTCGTCCCTTTCTACTTTTTTACCACCGGTCTCGGCGTAGCTGGCATGAAGGTTTAATCGGTGTGTTCCCGGAATGAGCGTGTAAGCGAGATCGAGGTCCTGACGCAACTCATCGGCGTTCCTCGCTTTCCCAGGATAATTGCCGGTGACCGCGATCCCACCGCCGAAAGAGTCGCCCTCTTTGAACTCGAATCCTCCGACATCGTCCCCCTGCCAACAATGGAGACTAATGGGGATTGAGGCGAGGACTTCCATGGCTCGGTCGGTGTCGACTCCATATTCGGCATACCTCTCCTTGGCTAGGGAGTACGCGTTGCTTGTTTGAGTCGCTCGTTGATCGATTCCCATCCCGGCTCCTTTTATGAAAGACTATTGGATAGATATTATGAATCGCCCCGACCAATTCAAGGGTTGGCCTCGGCGCTTCAGGTTGACTTTCCACGTATTGTCCAGTGC
>JAJDBZ010000662.1 GCA_029261095.1 Candidatus Omnitrophota bacterium
CTGAAAGGACTGAGAACGAAGAGTTTCAATCGAAGTTGCTCTCTTTAATGACTCACGATTCGGAGGAGGTACGAACCGCCGCAGTCGAGTTTGTGAAGAAAGACCTGGCTCTGCGTGGGGCCGAAGAGAATCGAGAATTGATTGCCAAAATCCATGAAATGCTCCAGTCGGAAGATCCCGAAATCCAGGAAGGGATTGTGAACGCGCTGAGCCGCAACGATGCGGTCCTCCACCAATCCGAGATTGTGGAAGAGATTCAAAAGAGGGCAGACGATGGGGGGGCCGCTTCCCTGCTCCTCCCGCTGATTCCGACCGATCTCTTCACCGACACCCGTGCGATCGAGATCCTTCTCGATCTTTGGAGCGATTTCAAAGAGGAGGACCAACGACTCGAATTAATGAATCGACTCTTCGCCCGTCATTCGCTGGTGGAGACAGACACCCCTTCGCGGGAGGTGATCAAACTCCTCAAACGAGCCTCCACCGATGAAGTCGCCGCCATCCGTGAAGATGTCTATGATCGCATCGAGGAGACCGAATCGTTGCGCAAGAGTCCGAGAATCGGCGAGGTCCTGCTCAGCGGTCTGGCCGACCCGAGCGCGGGGATCCGGTTGAAGACTTTGACTTTGGCTCAGGAACAGAGCGAGTTTTGGAAGCGGGCGGACACAGTCGAATACCTCCTCAAACTATTGGTCGATCCCGACCCGAAGATCCGGGAGCTGGCTCTTCAATCGGTCGAGAATTTCAACCTGCTCCAGCAGGAGCCACGGTTCGCGAAACGAGTGAAATCGTTGGGGGACGATTTGGAACTCGGGAAGAAATCGAGCGCGTTGCTCCTCGCAAATGGTTTGGATCCGGAGACCATCGAGGGCGATGCTTCGATCCAAACCTTTGGCATCCCCGACCTCGACTTCTTTCGCGAGGTGGTCAACCCCTATTTCTATGAAGTGGGGGCGGACAATCACGCCTGTGTCGAGTGCCACCAAAACCACAACATCCTCAGGATCACCGAATACATGGGCGAGGGCGAGATCCCAGACGATATTGTCATTCAAAACTTTAACTCTGCATTGAAGGTAGTGAATCTCGCCGACCCGGAACAGAGCCTGATTCTCCGTAAACCGAGAAGTCCCGAGGGGCAGGGGGGCGAATCGACCGCGAGTTCCACCGGTCTGACTCATGTCGGCGGCGCGCGCTGGCCCTCGAAGACTCACCCCGGTTACCAGGCAATGTTGAATTGGATTCAAGACGCCGCCTCCTCACAAGATCGCCGTCTGCGCGGGACGATCTCCGTCGACAGTTTTTCGCCCGACTACGCTCCGGAACTCGCACTCGACAACGACCCGCGCACGATTTGGCACACCGAATTTGTCGGAGCCATGCCGGGGTACCCGCATGAGGTGGTCATCGACCTTGGGAAGAAGATGGACACCTCCGCCTTCCAGTACGTGCCGCGCCAGGACGCGACCAACGGCCGAGTTAAGGAATGGGAAGTCTATGCCAGCAACGACCGTGAAGACTGGGGCGAGAAGATCGCCTCGGGAGAGTGGTCAAACGACGCCACGGTGAAGACGATTCAACTGAACGCCGAAGGGGTCCGCTACATCCGTTTCCGAGGCTTGAGTTCAGTGAACGGCGAACCCTTCATGAGCGCGGCGGAGGTGATTGTGGTGGAGGCGAAGGGGGCGGCGCCGGGATCTTGATAAAGGAGTAGAGGCTTCAGCCTCCTTTGGGGTCTGGTTTGAGATTCCCTTCTCGAATCCACTTCCGCACGAATCCCTTCGTGCCGTCGCTTGACAAAGAGTTGGCTGAGAAAAGAGACCCAATCCGTCTTATTGGCGGGAAGAGATTCCCGCTTAATTAGCGCCGAGAAAGGATTCACGGGGAAGACGCGAGACGGCCGTCTCACGTAGCATCCCCTCCCATCGAAAGTCGGGGATTCCCCGATATCTTCTCTCCATTTTTCAGGCAATAATCTCCCCCATTGTTTTTTTATGGACGGAAGAAGGAACCCGGACGTCATGCCAAAAGACCCTATCTGTGGAATGGATGTCAAAGAATCCAGCCCTCATCAGGCTGAGAAGAACGGCGAGACTTTTTATTTTTGCAGCGCGGGATGCCGTGAGAAGTTTCTGAATCAGGATCAGCCCGAGAAAAAGGAAGAAGAAAAAGAAGAATCTTCCTGCTGTCACACAGACGATGACGGTAAAGGCGAATCTAAAAAACCTTCTCGCAAGAAAACCACGAAGAAATTTATCTGCCCGATGTGCGAGGGGGTCGAGAGCGATGAGCCGGGGGATTGCCCCAAGTGTGGGATGTCCCTCGAACCCGCCTCGCCGCAAAGAGCCGCGACGAAAACCATCTACACCTGCCCCATGCACCCGGAGGTCGAACAAGAGGGTCCGGGGTCCTGTCCGAAATGCGGGATGGATCTGGAACCGAAAGATGTTCGCGCCGAGGAAGAGGATGATGGCGAGTTGAGGAACATGACCCGTCGTTTTTGGGTCTCGGTGGCACTCGGGCTACCGGTCTTTCTTCTAGCGATGGGGCCGATGGTCGGGATCCCCATCGATAAATGGATCGGCGGTCATACGATTTCAAAATGGATCCAGTTCGCCCTCGCCACACCGGTGGTTCTCTGGGCGGGATGGCCTTTCTTCCAACGTGGTTGGCGGTCCATCGTCACCTGGAACCTGAACATGTTCACCCTGATCGCGATCGGTGTCGGAGCGGCTTATCTCTACAGCGCCCTCGCGGTTCTCTTTCCCGATCTCATCCCTGAATCCTTCAAACATCACGGCGAAGTGGAAGTCTACTTCGAGGCAGCGGCGATGATTGTCGCCCTGGTTCTCCTCGGTCAGGTGCTCGAACTCAAGGCCAGAAAACGTACCGGAAACGCCATCCGAGAACTCCTCGAACTCGCCCCCCCAAAAGCGACAGTCATCCGGGATGGAAAAGAGAGCGAAGTCTCCATTGACGAAGTCGAGGAAGGGGAAACCCTGAAGGTCAAACCCGGGGAGAAGGTCCCTCTCGATGGAACGATTTCATCCGGTAAGAGCACCCTTGATGAGTCGATGCTCACCGGCGAACCGACACCTGTTAATAAAACCGAGGGAGACTCGGTGATTGGGGGAACAGTGAATCAGACCGGCTCCTTCGAGATGAAGGTGGACAAGGTCGGCGAGGAGACGGTCCTCTCGCAGATCGTCGAGATGGTGGCGAACGCTCAACGGAGCCGCGCTCCGATTCAAAGGGTCGCCGACACAGTGGCGGGAATCTTCGTTCCTGTCGTTGTCCTGACCGCGATCGCCACCTTTGTTGTCTGGGCTCTCTTTTCGCCCGAGGAACCAAAACTGGCTTACGCCTTGGTCAGCGCCGTGGCGGTTCTCATTGTGGCCTGTCCCTGCGCCATGGGTCTGGCGACTCCGATGTCCATCATGGTCGGAGTCGGAAAGGGCGCGAAGGAGGGCGTGCTGATCAAAGACGCCCAGGTCCTCGAGATCCTCGAAAAGGTCGACACAATTATTGTCGACAAGACGGGTACCCTGACCGAGGGGAGACCGAAATTGACCGAGTGCGTATCGGCTGGGAGTTTCTCCGAGGCGGATCTCCTCGGGTTTGTCGCCTCTGTCGAACGGAACAGCGAGCACCCCTTGGGTCATGCCTTGGTGGAGGGGGCGAAGGAGAAAGGGATCGATCCGCCGAAGGTCGAAGATTTCGATTCGATCACGGGGGGCGGGGTGAGGGGAACGGTCGACGGCAAACCAGTTCTCGTTGGAAAGAAAGATTTTCTCAAGGACAATGACATTAAGATCCTCGACGAATCGGACAGTCGTGCCAACGAACTCCAGACCGAGGGTCGCACAGTCATGTACGCCGCCATCGATGGAGCCTTTGCTGGAATCCTCGCGGTTGCCGATCCGATTAAGGAATCGACCGGAGAGGCCATCAAGGCACTTCACGAATTGGGAATCGAGATCCTGATGATGACCGGGGACAACGAAAAAACCGCGAACGCGGTCGCCAAAAAGTTGAACATCAACCGAGTCGAGGCGGGCGTGAGTCCTCAGGATAAGAATAAACGAGTGAAGGCCCTCAAAAAGGAGGGGCGCAAGGTGGCGATGGCGGGGGATGGGATCAACGACGCGCCCGCGCTGGCCGAGGCGGATGTCGGGATCGCGATGGGAACCGGGACCGATGTCGCCATCGAAAGCGCGGGGGTGACCTTGGTGAAGGGGGACCTGCGGGGAATCCTGAAGGCGGTCCAACTCAGCCGTCGGACGATGCGAAACATCCGTCAGAATCTCTTCTTCGCCTTCGTTTACAATGCGGCGGGCATCCCCATCGCGGCGGGAGTCCTCGTCCCCCTCTTGGGGATGTCGGCTCTGCTCAATCCCATGATCGCGGGGGCGGCCATGTCGATGAGTTCGGTCTCGGTGATCGGAAACGCGTTGAGGTTGAGATCCGCGAAACTGACCGAGTGTTGAGGATTTGCGCTGTTTCTCGGTCGCGAGGGCAAGGAGAGATTGGATCATTTATTTGGCTCCGCTGTCGTTGAAAGTTTGGATAGCAGGAATAGGGAATATTCCCTCTATACCCTGCTCGCTATACTCCTGGGCAAATGATTTATCCGATACAGCCACCCCTCCCACATCGTGGAGATAGGTGTTGCTGACCAACGCGATTCGCATTGTCTAAACTCCCTCTTTTCTGATGCTTTCGCATTCTCAAAATTGTTTAGCATCTTACAGATGGAGTCTTGGACAAGCGATCAGACCCCTTCCCTTCCGAGGGTGGAGATTGCAAGATGGATGTTTAGGAACCGCCACCCAGTGGCGATGAAGGGAACAGGATGAACAAACAAAAAGACAGCTTGTCTACGGATTCCAAGGAATCTGAAACACAACATAAGAGACATTTCATTCAAGAGGTGATCGAAAAGGACCTCGCCGAAGGGAAAAACGACGGTCGGGTCCATACTCGATTCCCTCCAGAACCCAATGGGTACCTCCATATCGGACACGCCAAATCCATCTGTTTGAACTTTGGATTAGCCGAGCAGTATGGGGGCAAATGTAACCTTCGCTTCGACGACACGAACCCCTCCAAAGAGGAAATTGAATACGTTCAGGAGATTAAAAAAGACATTCGCTGGCTCGGCTTCGATTGGGGGGACCATGAATTCTTCGCTTCCGATTATTTCGACCAGCTCTTCGATCTAGCGGTTCGATTGATAAAGGATGGAAAGGCCTATGTTTGCGACCTAACCGGGAACGAGATTCGAGAATATCGCGGTACGCTCAAGGAGCCTGGGAAAGATAGTCCTTATAGAAACCGGACGGTGGAAGAGAATCTCGATCTCTTCAATCGGATGAAATCGGGTGAATTCCCTGATGGGTCCCGAGTCCTCAGAGCAAAGATCGACATGGCCTCCCCGAACCTCAATATGAGAGACCCGGTCATGTACCGTATGCTCAAAGCACACCATCACCGGACGGGTGACAAGTGGTGCATCTACCCGATGTACGATTTTACCCATGGTCAGTCGGACTCGATCGAGGGGATCACTCATTCTATTTGCACCCTGGAGTTTGAAGACCACCGTCCGCTTTACAATTGGTACATCGAGCAGCTCGGGATTTTTCCTTCGAAACAATACGAGTTCGCGAGGTTGAACCTGGCATATGTCATGACTTCGAAGCGAAAATTGCTTCAACTCGTGCAAGAGGGTCATGTTGAGGGCTGGGACGATCCCCGAATGCCCACCCTGTCCGGAATGCGTCGAAGAGGGTACACACCCGAATCGATCTGCGCGCTGTGCGAAAAGGTTGGGGTGGGGAAAACCAACAGTGTGGTTGAATTCCAACTTCTCGAACATTTCCTCCGCGAAGATTTGAACAAGAAGGCTCTCAGGGTGATGGCGGTGCTCAACCCGCTACGGGTGGTGATTACCAACTATCCCGAGGATCAGGTCGAGGAACTCGAAGCGGTGAACAACCCGGAGGACGAATCTGCCGGGACGAGATCAGTCCCCTTCTCAAAGGTGATCTACATCGAGCGCGATGATTTCATGGAGGATCCCCCCAAAAAGTTCTTTCGTCTCGGACCGGGCCGAGAAGTCCGACTTCGCTACGCCTATTTCCTGACATGCAACGAGGTCATCAAGAACGAAGCGACTGGAGAGATCGAGGAACTTCATTGCACCATCGACCCCGCTAGCCGCGGAGGGAACTCACCCGATGGTCGCAAGGTTAAAGGAACGATTCACTGGGTATCGGCGGATCAGGCCCTTGATGCGGAGGTTCGACTTTACGAACAGCTTTTCACCAACCCGAATCCGAGCAAGGTAAAAGAAGGGGAGACCTTTCTGGATTACTTGAACACCGATTCTATGAAAAAGGTTACGGCGAAAGTGGAACCCAGCTTAAGGGATGCGACGCCTGAGGTTCCTTACCAGTTTGAGCGAAACGCTTACTATCGAGTCGATTCATGCGATTCTAGCCCGGATCGCCTAGTGTTTAATCGTACCGTCACCCTACGGGATAGTTGGGCAAAGATCTCAAAAAAGAAGTAAGCGTTATCCGATTCGAGGATTGGTGATCGACTTGACTCAAGTCTCAGTTCGCATGCTTGTCGATTTCATTCAAATCGAATCGAGCACTGACAATGTAAGGGGGCTCTCCCTCGATCCAGTGTCCGTATGTGGTGACTAGAAAACTCCCATCGGAAAAGACCTCGACACCTGGATAAGCACAATCGGCGCCCTTATGATTGTCCATAAATCGCAATCGATACTGCCCTTCGGTTCCATTGACTAAGTCCTGATAGGTTCCGACCCAACCGACCCAGTCTCCTTTGGTAGGACTATCATGTGTCGTGTCACGAAAAGAGAGGAGAATGCGGCCATCGGGCGCATACTTCCCCACATGGCGATCTCCGGTTAATGACCCTGGCAGCTCCCTCGGGTCCGACCATGTCTCACCCTCATCATCCGAGAAGATGATGAAGGAATTGAATTGGCGACTTTTTCTCACGCAGGAGGACTGCGATCTGGTTTCCATCTGGGGACCTTACCAGCCCGGGTTCGCAAAGGTGCGCTTCAGGATGGGAAGCAATGACTGTTGGTTGCCCCCAGTTCAAACCACCATCCTCAGAGAGTGTCTTGTAAACATGAAAGGCGCCTCTTTCACCTTGGCCATTGAGGAAACGTCCATCATCGTGAAAGAGGGCCATATAACGTCCATCCTTAAGCCGCTCGACAGAACTCATGGCGACAATCCCCCCCAAATCTCCGATTGGTTCGAGAGGTGTCCAGGTCTTTCCATCATTTTCGGACACAGACATTCGAATCGGATAGAGGCCGGAAAATAGAATCAATCGTTTGACTCCATCCGAATCGATGACGCGATGAATGGTCGGGGTCTCTTTGGATGTTTCCCAATTCTGAGGGACAGGGAGACGATCGGACCAAGTCTTTCCGCCATCAATGCTCCGTTTCATCACGATCGCGCCTTTGCCATGTCCTTTAGGGTATACAACGATAACAGTTTGATCGTCTTCAAGAAGAACAGTGGTTGGATGTCCCAGGTATTGGTTCTCTTCACGGTCTACCACAACTTGCAGATCGGATCGATCTGCCAAATCGATCAGTGGGATGGTAAAACCTCGAAGAATCTCCTCGGCTGCAACGAAGATGGCAAAACAAGAGATTGCCATCGTTACTGCAATGGCTCGGTGGAAGTACGCGCTCATCGGAATATTGCCTTTCATGAGGGAATCGGTGAGACGATCCATCATAAAGAGATATTTTCGGTTTATAATCCCTGTCATCGTGATACAATGGTTCATTGACAGACCGAATTTGAACAAAGGAGTGACTCTCACATGCGCCGTATTCCAATCCTCTTCATCACACTACTCATGTTCTCTCTCGCTTCATCGCCAGCCCAATCTCAGCAGGAACGATGGGTAGCGGTTAAGATCATCGATATCCAGGAAGGGGTTTATGATAAACGCGGAAACAAGTCTTTCCAGGTGACTCTAGAGGTACAAATGGTCGGCTGTGAGCGCGCGACGATTAGCCTTGTATCATCTGCACAAGTCGAGGGAAGAAATCGCACATGGACAACGAACGACAGCTTCAATGCTCCGCATGCTGGACGCATCGTTCAACAAAGAACCCTCCTCGTCTCAGAATCCTCTCTCCGGTCACCCCCTGTGGGAGTCCCCATCGACTTTTCCGTAACAGCCAGAGGGTATTACAAAGTTAAAGAAATGCGGCAAGTCGAATACATCGAATACGTTCCCGTTGCTCATACCACTCCTGGATATGTCGTACCTCATGGCGGTGGACATCGAGGCGGTCATGGGAGTGGATTCAGCTTCGAGTTCTAATTCGCGTAAGGCATCTGATTTCCGACTGGTGTTAGAGCCTTAGAAATGACTGTTACCTTCTACAAGGAGATTTATACGATGCGATCATATGCGTTAACTCTTATGGCTCCTCTTCTTCTCAGCGGGCTACTCACCACAACCTGTCTGGCCTCCGAGGGGCATCATGGCGGTTCACAGTTTGTTCCGCCCGAAACCCACATCGACTACGTCCCGGTCAAGAGGACTCGTATGGAAGAAGTCTGGCAAGAGTATTATGTCGAGAGCACAGACCGTGCGATCTACAAGATGGGTCCCAAAAAGAGCGTCAATATTGCCTCAGTCAATGTGATTCCCGACAACTTTCTAAAAATCGCGAGCACGGGCGCTTGGACAGAAGGAATATCGCTTTCCGGGGAAATCGTTCAGATGGTCGAGTACGATGCCGATGTGGGTGTGGACCCAAATGATAGATTCGACCCGATCTCCATCCAAACCCAGGTAGTTTCCTCCGACAAGAAACGAAAGTCATCGGTCATGTTGGAGCCGCTCGATCCATCGATCGCGCGGATAGACCGACAAGTCGACCCGGCCAATCCGAAAAGGGTTGTCGAAACTCGAACGTTCTACTTGGGGTACATGTCCCCCATCTTCATCCCGTATTCTTCTATTCGGAGTGTCCTGTTTGTAGGTCCGAGAGGAACATTGATGCGCATCCTCACCGTTGAAGTCGCGGTCGTGGGACCGGGTGGGAATGTACTGGTGGGAGCCAATGGTCCCATTATTTTCACACAAAGAATAACATTGAATTCGTTTACTCTACCCACATGGTTGCCTCCCGCAAACCCTTGGCCTGTATTCAATCCAGCGGTATTCATCCCAACCATCAGAATTCCGATGCCTTGGTTTTCCGGCGGTCGACGGGGCGGGCCCGGTTATGTCACGTGGGGCCCCGTCCGTGGCGGACCCGCTAGGCCAGGATTCCCGATTGGCGGTCCACCTCCTGGTGGACCCGGCGGGCCCATGCTTGGCACTCCGATTGGCGGACCCGGTGGTCCTCAGCCTGGAACCCCTGTCGGAGGGCCCGGTGGACCGCAACCCGGAACTCCCATTGGGGGCCCTGGTGGACCGCAACCGGGAACTCCTGTCGGGGGGCCTGGGGCAGGTGATGCAGTGGTGACTGGCGCAACAGGAGAGATTGGATGGGCCACGCTTCAAGTGACAGTTCCACCAAAAAAATACCTGACTTATTGGTTCACGCTGCCAGAACAGAATGAGAACTTCCATGAGGTGACTTTGAAACTGACCAACTATTCGATCGGAATTGGGTTGGCCAACCTTGCCGCGATCCCCTTATCCGAGGCGAAACAATATCAACAGGCTAAGAAGCGAATTCAGGATCTCCCCAATATCGGAGTCAACCTGGAGACGGAGATCGAAGAGGAGATGAGAACTCTGGATCTAGCCGATCAGGTCAATGCTTACCCGCCTCCCGACCGAATGTATATTCTTATTCTGGCCTCGCCGACTGTGGATGAAAACCTCATTGAGATCGAGGGAATTCCCGATTGGGCGCTCCCGATGGTCTTCGAAAAAGAAGAAGGTCCGAACAAGTTCGATCCGGATGTCGACGTGGTGGCGGTCAACTGAGCACGGTGTTCAGGGATAAACGTTAAAATACAGACTCAAGGCCAGCCCCATCGGTGGAAATCAATCCGCCGATGGGGCTTTCCAATTAATGGTTACTATGCGGAGGAACACTCTACAATTCAAACCACCGGCATCGCTCATTGAGGAGGAACTCGAATAGTTTTCCCTTCCCCAATCTCGATCTTCCTTTGTCCCTGTGTTATTGACGCTTCGATCTCACCTTCAAAGCATCCCCAAATAACCACCTCGCCCAAACTGAGGGAACCCCGTTTACGATATCTCTTCAACTGGATCTTAACCCACCTTCCCCGATCCCCGATGGGATCGGTCCTCCAAGAAAGCCATGCCCGTTTGTGTCTCGGGTCATCGATTCCGGTCATCCCAATCTCTGGAGGCGCTTCAAAATCGCTTCCAGAAAGTTTGAAGTTGGAAACAACGGGGATCCGACTGTCCCACTCTCCTGAGACATCAGCGACTTCTAGCGACAGGTGAGTGGGACCGCCTACCCGGTCTTCAAGTTTCCCGGGTTGAGATACCTCCACCCGCTCAATCCGATAGGAACGATGCAGGTCGAAAATGACTTCGGCTTCATCTAGGGATTCGGGCCAGGCGATCGTCGTTCCAAACATCCCGTAAGCACGACCATCGGTCAGTTTGGTGTGATCACTGTCTTCGTATAGATAATCGAGCGGCAGGGGATCGATCTTGTAAGCGGCCCCTGAGCGGTAACCTCCCTTAAGAAAACGGTTGTTTGTTAGATTCCGGATCAATGGAACTCTGAATTGATACATTCCAGTAGAGGTGAATTTCATAGGTTGGTTTTCACAAAGCGCGGAACCGCTCTCTGTGGCTCGCAAAGTAATGTGAGGAGTGTCATCGAGATCCGACATCACTTTCTGAGTCTCCACAACAAGTTGAGGGCCTCCTTCGCCCTCGACCACCCGGTGATTCAGATCGATTCGAGGGAGATCTTTCTCCCAATCGAGGGACTCGTCACGATAGGCGTCACGGAGGGCTGATTGATATTCTGGTTTGCCGTGTTGCTCCTGTGGGCCGAGCATCCAATACCCCTGTCCAGTGCGAATCGCTTGGGCAACGTGATATTTCAATTGCTCAACCGAGTACGCATAAGGCGGATAGAACCCCGGCAGGTATTTGAGATTGGGGATCTTCACTTCAAAGTATTCGGCCATCGATTCCGATTGGTCTGATCCATGGTAGTACTCAACGCCCGAAAGCCCGAGTGCCGGCGTCGCGCCTCCCATTCCTCGGAGGAGACCACGCGAGAACCAGTTATCGAGAAGGGGCCATGCCCCGAAGATCAAGGATGGGTTGATGTCGTGCCACCGCCGCGCCAGGAATCTTCCCTGTTCGTACGCCCTCTCTTCGAGATAATCGAAATAGTCATCCAGCCGCCCGGATTTCTTGAGGAACTCGTACCGTGTTCCTTCCGGTACATCCATTGCTGTTTGGTCAATTTGACGAGACTCAAGATAGGGTTTGAAGGAGACATCTGCGAATCCGCACCCCTGCAGGTACATCATCCCACCAGCATAGTGCTCGGTATCGTAGAGAATTCCCTCGATGGGATGCTCCAAGGAAAGGTGGGCAATGAGTTCTCCATGCGCTCGGGTAATCCCACGCCAGAAAACGGGATCGAGTGCGGCCGCGTCCTCTTTGGGACCGGCTGGAACATATCGGGTCGGACCTTCGACATAAGCCTTCTCGTACCCCAACCGTTCGAGATGGGGTTTCATCACCTCAAGTTCATAGTTCGCAATCCAAAAGACATGGATGCCTCTTTCCGATGCGATACGAGTCACGGCGAGGAGTCTGTCCCTTACCCGTTCGTTAAGAGAAACAACGATTTCATGATCTTCCCAGCGGGCGGAAGCCATATTCAGGAGGTCATGAAAACCATGGCTTAGGAAGACAGCGTTCACATCCGAATTGACAAGGTTTTCTACCATCTCTTCAGTGCAGGCCTTGTACCCGAACCAGGCGGCACGGATTCCTTCGTTCTCGAGCCATGCGTTGCTGTTCCAGGAGGAGGTTGGGTTAGCGTGATCCTGATTATTCTCTTGACCGGCGAGTGGCACACTGCAAAACAGTCCACCACAGAGAATGGCGCTGACGACCAGAGCAATACTCGCCGAACCAAATAGAACGACCTCTTGGCTTCTCATTCTCGGGACTCGTCCAGATACTCATTGAAAAAAGTGCCGACTACGATTTCCACTCTGTCGCTGACCAGCCGCGCCATATCCATGGTGTGGGGCCACCCATCCAATCGATCATACCAATACGGGACTCCGAGCGATTCTAGTTTCGCAGCTAATCGATCCGATTGGGTTACCGGAACCAGGTCATCGAGTGTGCCCTGGAAAATCAGTGTCGGTGGATCATTCGCATCGAGGTGGGACATGGGAGAAATCTGATCGTAAAGTTCCGGGACCTCGTCGAAAGATTTTCCGATGTACGAGGTTGTTGTTGTGTGAGTCCGTGCGTATGGGGTGGTGAAATCAGTCGGGCCATAGAGATCCACCACTGCTCGAACAGCGCTGCTCGTCTCGGGCCAACCCCCAGTTCCTTCGAGCTCGGGGACATCGGAACTATAGCCCACCATCATTGCGAGGTGGCCGCCAGCCGATCCACCGATGACCGCGATCCGATCTGGATCGACATTCAATTCCTCGGAGTGGGCTCGCATCCAACGCACCGCGCACTTCACATCCTCGATTGCTGCAGGGTACTTGGCCTCACCTTTCAAGCGATATCCCACGCTTCCGACCACATAGCCTTTTTCCGCAAAGTAGGTGGCATATATCCGATAATCGGATTTGTCTCCGGATGTCCAGCCACCGCCATGGATAAAGAGCACTCCGGGAGCCGAGGCATCCATGATCTCGGGTGCAAACAAATCGAGCAAGAGAGGGCGATCTCCGACACGCCCATATTCGGTGTCGAGCTTTTCGATGACCCCGGATGGAAGTGGGTGGGGGGCTTCAAGATCATTCAGATCCAGGCGCCCCAAGGCATAAGCAACCATCAATGCATGGTTGCTCGGATAGCCCTCCGGCGGAGGGGGCAATGTTTCGGGTAACCGGACAAGATCCGGTCGCGACTCGGGTGCACGGGTATCGATGAAATACCACCACAAACCCCCAACCAGCACAACAGCCAGAAGGAATGTCAAAATCTGAAAAACACGCTTCATTGATTGCCTCCCAAATGAGTAGGTTGGTGATGTTAGGGCTGAGATTCAACCTGAATCAAGATAGGAATCTCAGGGGCAAGAGTCTGTACCGTTGTTAAATAAGATCGAACCGGTGTTTCCACCTCTATCATTGCAAGAAAAAGGAGTGGCAGTATTGCCCTCTCCGCCAACATCACTGTTTGAGATCGAGACGGTGAATCCGCCAATACCGTTTACACTGGTGTCGTTCATTCTGAAAAGACTCGCTCCGACACCACTAGTATTACTACCCAAACGAATCCCATCCATACCAACCCCGCTAATGCTACCCCCATTAATTTTGATCGAACCAGGGTTCGCGAACACAACTCCCGAGATAATACCATCGCGACCGATCCCGCTTAACATGACATTCTCGAAACTGACAGCAGCCCCGACTTCCTCTATGCTTATCCCGGCTCCATCCGCGTTCGTAACAGTGGTTGTCCCGGTTACCTCAATCGTTCCGCCGTCGATAGAAAGAAGATCAATACCATCATCGCCGGAGAATCCTATCTGGGTGTTTGTATTGTTGGTTGAACTGAGACTCTCGAATGTCATGTTGACGGTGGCTATGTTGATCAACACAAGCGCGCCACCACCATCCGCCTCAACGGAGTTGGTACCGGCGACATTGATGATATTGCATCCACCGGCGAGAAATCCGGTTGTCGCATCACCCGACCCAGCACTGTTGGTTGTTATGGTCAGGTTGGTGAAATTGACAGTTCCCATTTGACCGAATAGATCGATGCCTCCATTTAAACCGTGCTGATTCTCTATGGTCCAATCGTTAAAACTCCAGACTCCGGAACCGTCGGTTGCGAATAGGCTCGAGAACCCCGCATCCCTTATTGTGGCCGGAGTATTCAGATTAATATCCCCATCAGCATCAAAGATGAAAAAAGCACCGGATGGACTGTTTGTGGAACTCAACGAGTTAGCACCGTTGCTATTAAAATTGATTTCGGAACCAGGCTCTGTCGAGTCGATGCTGAAGATCGTATTGATGTTGTTCACTATGTCACCGTCATAATCGAACTGGGCTCCCGCTGAAAGACTCCGGATGTTGACCGCAGTGCCGCTCGGGTTGGTGATTGTGGTGTTGGGTCCAAATGTAAATGTCCCGGCGGAGTTGTTAAGGATATCGATACCCGCGTCTCCACCACTCAGAGTGATACTTCCATCGAAGAGATAGGATCCATCTGCATTCGAAAATTGTAAACCATCTCCAATGGTGCTGTGGATGGTCGTGTTCGGTCTGAATTCCAAATTCCCAGTATGGGTTGCCTGGACCACCAAGGCCGAACCTGGGGCGTTCGAATTCTCGATCGAACAAGGAAGAGAGTTTCCAATCCGAAGGTCTACATCTCCCCCGGAAACCAGAAGGTTAGCCCTGGAAGCATCGGCGAGTGAGACTCCACCGAGTTCGAACAGTCCGGAACATTGTACGAGTTCGATTCCGGACTCAAGGGAATTTGTGACGGTAACCGATTCGATGGTCCCTGATAGAATATTTTCTCCGAAGATTCCCGAATCGAACGCCTCGTGAACAGTGATACCGGCGACCATATTGTTGTCGCCAAGTTCAATCCCTCTCCCATTTGGAAGCAAGTTGGTCATTGTAGGTGGACCGCCGGGAGGAACAATAATTTCATCTCCCACAGTGAGGCCGACCGATTCCCCAAACAGGCGTTGACGACTTTTTAGAACAACTCCCTCATCGAGACCCGTTGTGGATCCGTCTCCTCTATAGATGAAGAGGGTATGCCCTGGGGAGGCAACGGCCTCCGCCAGTTTTAATCGGTTAAAAGGATGAGCCATGGATCCATTCCCCCCCTCTGGGGCGGTGTTATCCACAAACCAAATCGACTGACCGACAGGACTGCATAGACACTCTAGAGTACAAATCAGATTATTCGGGAGAAAATCGAACTCTTCAAAGCCGATGTCTTCCTCGTACCAAAATCGCGCGAACAAGAAGAGGTCTTCGGAGGGGGGGCGACTTTCGCAGGGCCCCACGCCCAACACAGATATCCCTACAATGAAAAGGGTCGATAGGAAAACCATTAGTACCTTGTTGAGTGATGAGGGCATTTTGTCGATCCCCGAATTAAGCGATATCTCTGTGAATTAAAGTTTCATGCTCCAAACCTTCCAGGACAGAGGCATAATGATCTTAGAAATTGTTATGGGGGTCAATTGATATTTTTCGTAGGGTTGCTCATTCCAGATTTCGGATTCAGGTAATAGTTTGAAAGCAAAACTCAGCGAGGCGTGTCTCCCCGCGATGATCGTTGAATCATGAGGGTGGGAATCTCTTGAAAAACCGCTGGCCATCCATTCTAAGCCCGACTAAACGACCGGGATCTCTGATCGCCGCTTGATCGGCGAGGCTGTTGATCTGGATGCCAATATAATATGGATCTCCACCCCAAAAATAAATCGACCCACGGCTCTTGGTCCCGTTTGTAGGCGAGTAATTGACCACAGCTCTCCCGGAATCATAGTGTGGATTCTCTTGCCATATATGTTGCTCCGCATCGGGACCATTGCTGAATACCACCCACACCACTTGGCAGGCTCGACACTCCGGGTTTCCCACTAGCGAATACTCCAACCCACCCATCTCGTAGGTCACATAAGAGATTCCCTTTGCATCATCATCACCAAAAGCCGCAAACGGGTCTTCGGGTAGGGAGGTGATATAGGAAGTCGGACTGGTAAGCCAGAAAAGCCCACGAAGGTTTCGGCTAAAATCATCTCGTTCGTGTTCTGCCGGGTAAACCTGATAATCCAGAAAATAGGATTCCATCGCGGTTCCGATACTCCTCAGCTCCGCTTTGGTTTTTGTGACACGCGCGCGAATTTGGGCTTCCAGAAAATTGGGGAGGGCAATGGCGATGAGAATCAGGATGATGGCGATTACAATCAAGAGCTCAATAAGGGTAAAACCGTGCAGTGTTCGAAGTTGGCTCCTCTTTGATCGACTGATTATTCTTTGAGCATATTTCATTTAATTCTCCTCCTATTAGTCTCCAACCAACCTCAACCACCTCACTTTCCTGTGATTCTGGCCGCGATCCGTCGAGTGAAATCGTATGGGTTCTCTTTTGCCTGAATCACCTCCGGGAGATTGGGAGCATTGGAAAGATTGAGAAGCTCAATGGCTCTGATCGCATACATTCCGACCACGAGGTTTTCATCACTAATTTTCTTAACAAGGTGAGAGGTCGCGAGGTCTCTCTCTCCCAATCTCCCCAAAGCGAGCGCGGCCGCGACAGACACGCCCGAGGAGGGATCGTTTAGGAGAGGTAATAAGGAACCAGACCTTTCTCGGTCGCCTGAAACACCAAGCCAGGTTGCCGACCAGTAACGAATCGAAGGCTGGTCCGAATTCAACCCCTGCAGAAGTTTGTCACTTTCACCACCTTCGCCCGCCTCGATGATTTCAATCAATTCCTCAACAAGCCCTCTGTTCTCAGGATCCATAAGAACAAAATACTTGTTCCGATGATCTTTCCCCATCTCTTCGAGAACGGGTTCGGGAATCAATCCCAGATCTTCGGATTCGATCATTTTATCATACAGTTTGGTGCGGAGTTCATTCAGGATTTTCGATGACTTGGGGTCTCCAACGAGAT
>JAJDBZ010000663.1 GCA_029261095.1 Candidatus Omnitrophota bacterium
TCGCGTGTCGCCCGATGGTCCCGATTGCGACCGTTCCGTTCTCACCTCCACAATGGCGAGTATCGCAACCGAAGTCTGGATTCAGACTCGGACCCGTCAATTGTGTCTATTGCCGCTACCCGCCGATGAAGTCGGAAACGAAGATGCCATCCGAAGACTTGGAAAAATTCCGAAAATGATACCCATTTCCTTCGGATTGGAATCCGGGTCGGAAGACCAGAAGGAGACCATCCTTTTCGAGGTGGCGGGTTGCTTGGGAGGGACGAAGCACGAATGGTATCGAGTGGGCAATGTCGATCTACTTACCATCGCCCAACCCTCCTCGGGAGGTGAAATGGCTTGGGAGCATCGTGTCGAAGAAACGATTTCTCTCATGAAGCCCATCTACTCTCAGATCCTTTTCATGGAGAATGTTTGTTCGGCTGAGACGGTTCTGGAAGAATCTCTTCCAGAAGAATCGGTGGTGATTCTGGTAGACCTGACCGACCCCAAGTGGCAGGAAGAGGCCACTGAGAAGGATCATGATACATACATCCCAGAAGGAAATCGTTATCCGCGCCAACCAGACGAAAAAAATTGGGTTTTGTCACCCTTCGGGGAAGAACGCTTTCGGCTACTTGGGCAGATTGTTGGAAAATTTCCAGAGAAAGCGGCGCAGATTGTAGTCATCCATGATCGTGAACGACCCATTCTCGATTACGGGAGGGTCAGGCGGCTCCTTAAGGGCTCTACGGTCAGTCTTCTTCCATTTGAAGAACGGTGGTACCGGAAACCACAAACGCAGGATCTTTCCCACAGTTTTCCTTCGCTATCGATCCAGCGTGCAAAAACTCCAGGTCTAGCGCGCTCGTTGGTCGGACGTGAGATATCGGGAAACCGGGTCGGCTTGGCGCTCGGTGGCGGTGGTGCGCGCGGGATGGCGCATGTGGGTGTTATCAAAGTTCTCCTTGAAGAGGGAATTCCCATCAACGTGATCGCAGGGTCCAGCATGGGAGCGGTCGTTGCCGCCGCTTTCGCTGAAGGACGATCGGCAAAAAGGTTGGTGGACGATATGCGCTACCACTGGGATTCGCTTGGTAATTTTCTCTTGGATATCCGCGATTACACATTTCCGAAAACGAATCTCCTGAGGGGCAGGAAAATTCGGAGAATGATTGAGGTCGCGATGAAACAGTCGCGAATCGAAGAGACACAGGTTCCACTCTATGTGGTATGCACCGACCTTGTTACGGGTCAAGAAGTCGTTCTTTCGGAGGGAATGTTGGGGGAAGCCATCCGTACCAGCGGTTCATTGCCCGGCATCTTTCGGCCCACCTGGTGGGATGGCCATCTGTTGGTCGATGGCGCGGTCCTCAATAAGGTTCCGGCCAAGGTGCTGAAGGAAAAAGGGGCAAGATTTATTCTCGCGGTCAATGTGACCCCTGAACGGGAAACAAAGTTTGTCACCAAGTCAGCCGAAGAAATGGGGGTAGTCGGAAGATCGCTCTATCGTATCCCCGCTTTCAAAGAGTGGTTCGAATACCCGAACATTTTCCGGATCATCATGCGAAGCCTTAGCGTGTCCGGGCTGCATCAATCGAGGTCGCAAAAGGATATCATCGACGTGGAGATCAAACCCAAGATCGAAGATTTCGATTTCCTCCGGTTCGACCAGTTCGAGGATCTTGTCGAAGCCGGAGCGGAAGCGACTAGACGCGCCCTACCGGAAATACGCGACGCACTGGGGATCAAGAAATAGGTGAACTCTCGGTTTATCCGGCAGTCTGCCCAGACCCGAGGTTGATGCAAACCAAATCTCCGCGAGAATTTCGACAATAAAGACGGCCATTCGAGAAGGCGGGTTCTGTCCAGCATCTTCCTCCGATGACTTGAATACGGCTTATTTCTTCAAATCCCGAGGGCGAGGGTGAAGCGAGCACAAGCTCGCCGCTCCCGGTCAGAATGAGAAGTTTTCCATCGACGAGGAGGTTCGATCCCTTCATAACATCTCGCGTTTCCCATTGAACATCTCCTGTCTCGAGAGAAATACATTTAAACTCCCCTTCGCGGCTCACATGCCCATTAAAAGCGTATACAAATCCCTCATGCACGGAGGCTGTATTGAAGTGAGTCATCAGAGTCGTCCGGTCCCACACTGTCTCCAATTTCTCTCCATCGAATTGGAGTAGAGTCGCCCCATGACCATAATCCGATGAAATGAAGATCTGGTCCCCGATCTGCTGAGGGATACAGGAGTTGACTCCATAGTCGGTCTCCCATTCATGGGCGGCGACTACATTGCCTGTTTCAGGGTCGAGGATGACCAGGCCAAAACTGTTGAACATCGCGATCATCCGCTCCCCATCCCGTGTGATAGTCGTGGGGGTCGAGTATCCGGGTTCGTAATCGCGGGTCTTCCAGAGGATCTCTCCTGTCTGAGGATGGAAGCAGACAGTCCTTCCAACATCGAGATACCCTCGGTTCCCTTCAATGAGAATCGACCCGGAAAATCCCCATCGACCCGGTTCGGTATCGAGCTCTTCCGCGAATTGACGCGACCAGACAAGATCGCCGGTCGATGCATTGAAACAGTGAGTCCAACCCAATTTGCTGAGTGTGTAAACCTTGCCGGCCCCCACAGTCGGCGTCCCACAGGGTCCGCCGCCATACTTGTCACCATCATCAAACAGCACAGAGGGATACGAATAAGTCCAGATCTCTTTTCCGGTTGTCGCATCTAAACAATAGACGGTGTCTTCATCTTTCTTAAATCCCATGGTGTACAGCTTGTTGTCGACTACAGTCGCCGACGAAAAACCGCGACCGACTTTCGCGTTCCAAAGAGTCATCGGCGGATTCGATTTCCAATCCCGGCTCCAGTCGGTCTCTTCCGACACGCCATCCTGATTGGGACCGTGATAGATCGGCCAATCGGCGGCGTAACAGGAGGGGGGGCTGATGATGATCAGGAGAAAGAGAATGAGGAAGGAGGTTTTGTGCATAATTTTGAATCCTTTCAATCTTTACCGTGGAGAGGCTGGCCGCATGTCGAAACACGAAACATGCCCCTTTGCGTTCCTCAAAAAAAGTTTTTGTTCGGCGAACACCGGCGGCGGCCAACAAGTGCCGCCCATGAGATGGTAACGTCCGAGTTCCTGAAAGCCATCGGGGGATGCCTGGGCCAATACCACTTCCCCTCTTTCCGAAAGAATCAGAAGGGTATCGTTGAGGATAATCAGCGAGCCGATCCCCACCCATTCCTCCGACCATTTCTCTTCGCCGGTTTCGAAGTCATGACATCGAAGAACATTCCGATCGAACCCATAGAGGTGGCTTTTGTGTAGTCTCGGAGTGTTGTTTCGAGTCCGAAGGTCCTCCAGTTCCCACACAACCCTGGGTTCGTATTCTTCGCCAAGTTCCAGCAAGGCCGCTCCCCCATCGAAACCGGAGGTGATGAAGACGTAATTCCCATCGACAAGGGGTGTCCCGGTGTTGGTGTCGAATTGTGGGGTCTGCCAGGGTTTGCGCCACCGTTCGGAACCGTTCTCGTTGTCGACGATTACCAACCCGGTGGCATTGAGGACCGCCGTGTAGGATTTTCCATCGAGTTCGAAAGGAGTGGGGGAGGCACAGGTGGATCTGAAGGAGTGTTCGCTCTTCCAGATTCGTTCCCCGGTCTCTTTGTCGAGGGCGACAATGGCTCCGACATCCATGATGAGCCGATCCTCCACGAGGCAGGGGGATCCGATGTAGCCAAACAGGGGGGTCGCGGCCTGAATGTTTTCCTGCGCGCTGGCTTCCCAGACGAGTTCGCCCGATTCGGCCTCGAAGCAAAAAGCATCGCAGTCGCGGCTCATGATGTAGACCTTGTCCTCATGGATGAGCGGGGAGACCGCTGGCCCTCCCTCGTGCTGATAGTCATGAATGCCGCAGGGGTAGGAGTAAGACCACTTTTCCTCACCGGTTTCGGCATCCAGGCAATAGATCACATCCTCCCCTTCGCGGTATCCCATGGTGTAGGCCAGGCCCTCCGCCACCGATACAGTGGAGTACCCGGTCCCCGCGCGAAACTTCCAAAGGGGTTGAGGACCCTGCTTCGACAACTCCGGCTCCCACCCGGGGGCCTCGACCTTCCCATCGCGATTCGGGCCAAACCACTGAGGCCAGTCATTGGAGTATGAGGATGAGGTTCCCAGAAGACAGATCAGGGAAAGAGAGAAAACAAAAGTGCGGACAACCATAAACGG
>JAJDBZ010000664.1 GCA_029261095.1 Candidatus Omnitrophota bacterium
GTCCGATAGAGTCCTTCGCCATCTCTCATTCGGCGGCGCATCAAAGCGTCGTACCGCCATATTCGAGCCATGGCGACGCAGTCTTTGTAGGGTGCACGGCGGTTGAGGTCATGCGGACCATAGATCTCCGCTTTCTCAGCGATCCATGTGGGAGCTCTCAGGCCATCGACTTCATAGAAGGACTGTTCATTCGCCTTGAAGTATTCCCACACCCGTTCTCTCTGTGACTCTTCGGCAACATCAAATGCGACCATAGCGAGATTTGTGTCGGTCATCCCATGGTTCACCGTGATGAAGTGGTTTCCTGCCGGCATAATGAGGAATTCCGCGAGCCCCGATGATTGACCCCCATTTCCTTGCATCTCTGTCCCGGTAAACTTTACCCATGTTACCTCGCGCGAGGAGAACGGAACCACTGCTCTCGAAACTTTTAGCCCGTTGAAACGTACATCGACTCTCGGAGATCCGTCGCTGAATTCCAATATTCCAGACGCAAACCGTTCGCCGGGTTGAGCATCGGGGTCGGTTCGGTTCACTAAGATGATTTTATCGATTCGAGTGGGCTCCTTAAGTTCGACACATATCCAAGCCCCAACAGTTTCTCCCCTCGTAACCCATTCATGGCTGCCGGCCTCTCCGGTCCCCACCCCAAATGCGTCAATACCGATTCCGACCACACCGTCAATCGCTTTTGAGGCCTGATGATTTGGGTCGGTCTCTGAACTGAACCTCCTGGCCGACCCCAACCGATTCGAGTTAGCGACATTGTTGTAAATCAGATGTTCAGAATAATACCCGAGCTCATCCGACCAAAAGTGTTGGTTGGCGCCCTGCGAAAGTCGCAGGCTGTTTGACTTCGCCCAAAGTCTGCCGGGTTCATAATTCAGCACCCCTTCGAGATCCGCCAGTTTTTTGAAAGCCAAATAGGCCGAGGCTTGCGCGACACCGTCGATCGCACGGTAAACCTGGTCGAGGTCGTAGGAATCGCTGTGAAGTAGTCCTTCATCGTCTATCCAGCCTTCAAGGAAAGTTGCGGCCAACCGCATCGCAGCGATATTATCCGCCAGCCATCCTTTGTCCTGGGAGAATCGAAAAATCATGTCTCCCAAAAGGATGAAATCGATGCTAGCGGTCAGTCGAAGAGGATAGTAAACGATGCTCCCATCGACTGTGGTTTCCGGAACAATGTTATGGGGATTGGTGTGGAAGGTCATCGGCCGAACACTCCCATCGTTGAGAAGGTACCGATTCTTGGTCAGTTCCCAGGCGCGTAGCACAAGAGGAAGGTTCTTCTCACATGCCAAATAGGCAGCGGCAAGGTGTTTGACATCCACTCCCGGATACCAACCGGGATAGTGTCCGGAAACATCCACTTTCCAGGGCCGGAGCGGTTCCACATTGGGGGCGGGCGATGTGTCAGGTGAGGTGACCGAAGGAACCTGACACGGTTGCAACGTGTTGTTCCAATTACCACGATAGACGTCCTCAATTTTTGGGTCAGGTAAACTCAGCGATGGCAGAGCCTCAGCGGTTTGTGTCATCCAATCGGATCCCGGAAGAAGGGCTGTTAAAGACGCTGCAATTGCGAAGCCAAATATTGAAAGTTCTCGTCTCGACATTTTCTTTCCCCTCAATATAGCCCATTTACAATAGATCCTTCCCCTTCATGGACTCAGGGTTCAGCGTTCATCTCTAACTGTATCACATCAAATTCTCCAACCGTTCGCCTGAGGAGTTCTGGTTGGCTCTGAGCGAGATCGGTCGTTTCCCCTGGATCACGATCCAGATCGTACAACGAAAAAGGCCCTCCGGACTCCGTCCGAAGGATCTTAAAGTTCCCTTTGCGCATGGCTTGGTAGTTTCCATACTCGAAGAAGAGAGACTCGTGGGGAGAATCCGCTCCGGTGAAGAGCGCATCCGATGGATCGGCTCCATCGAGGGTGAGCCCCTGTGGAACTTTACCTCCCGCATGAGCGACCAGCATTGGAAACCAATCGAGACTGATGAGAGGTGCATCGCAGAGGGTGCCCGCCTTAATCTTGCCCGGCCAACGTACGATGCACGGGACTCGTATTCCTCCTTCATAAAGAGTGACTCCGCCGTTTCGGAAAGGTTGATTGGAGGCCACTTCGAGCCCGCGATTCTCCAACATGAAAGCTCCATTGTCCGAAAAGAAAATGACCACAGTGTTTTGTGCCAGGCCCATTTGGTCGAGGTTCTGCAGCACCCTGCCAATTGCGCGATCCATTGCAGTAATCACAGTGTAGTATCGCCGTTTTTCGTCTGTCTCCTCTGCCGACCAGCCATAGGTTTCGAAATCCCTGTCTGGAGCTTGCCATATACAGGGATCGCCTGGCTGCTTGTTCCTAGGATTTGGAAAATGGGGTGCGTTAAATGGAAGGTAGACGAAGAATGGGTAATCTCGATTCTTCTTGATGAAAGCAATGGCTTCATCCGCAAACAGGTCTGTACTGTACCCTTCTACCTGCACAGGCTCGATCCCTCGGTGCATATCCAGTTTCTGGTTGTAGACATGGGTGAAGTAGTCGATGTTGCCCGAGGCGTGTCCGAAGAATTCGTCAAACCCTCGTTCAGTAGGGCGGGAACCTGGCGCAAAACCGATATTCCACTTTCCAAAACATCCCGTCCGATATCCCAATGGATTTAGTAGTTTTGGCAGGATCACTTCGGATTGCGAGAGTCCCTCACCGTAATTACCCTCGATCCCCGGAAGCTGAGCTGTCAGTCCGTGTCTCTGAGGATAGCGGCCGGTCAATAGGCAAGCCCTGGAAACTGTGCAAGTCGGCGAAGCCGTGTAGAAATCCGTGAGACGAACCCCATCCGATGCCAGTTTATCGATATTGGGGGTTTTTACTTTCGGGTTTCCATAGCACCCCACATCCCCATACCCGAGGTTATCCGCAGTCATGATCAGGAAGTTGGGTTTTTGGGATGATTTGAGGTCCTTAGTAAATGCGCTATCCCCTCCCAAAAGGAGAAGGGTCCATGCGAAAAAGAGAGTTCTTCCTGTATCGCTTCTCATCTGTGATCTATTTCCTCTCGAACTTCATGGATACACCCTGCTCCGACCGACCACAGTGACTCCCCTCTTCCACTTACCCAGAATCCGTGCATTCATTCTCCATGAGCGAAGGAAACGATCTCACAGTCGGTGCTAGCGAGGAAAACCTCTACACCCGCGCCCTCATGGCTCTCATGATCATTATCTATGGTGCAGTCCTGGTCCGAACGGCATGGATCTCCGATGACGCCTGCATCACTTTTCGGACCGTGGAAAATTTTATCAATGGTTACGGTCTACGATACAATCCCGCTGAAAGAGTCCAGACCTATACTCACCCTCTCTGGCTCTTTTGTCTTTCAGTCATCCATTTCTTCGTCGACCGAATTTACTATACCTCCCTGGCTTTATCGATGGGTCTCTCCATTTTTGCGGTCATTCTCCTGGGGACTCGGATCGCAATCTTCCCTCTGATGGGGATGCTGGCAATCTGGGCCCTGATTCAATCCAAAGCCTTTGTCGATTACTCGACCTCCGGACTTGAAAATCCCCTGACTCATCTTCTTCTTGCCGGATGTGCACTCGTCTATTTCAGCCCTGAAATGACACGGAAAAGGCTTTTCCTCCTCTCGCTCTTTTCCTCGCTCGTTGCATTGAACCGGTTGGATGCAATCCTCTTGGTTTTGCCACTGGTCATTCATTCTATGTTCCGTTACCGAAAACTCACCGGTCTGTTTATTATCGCACTTGGTTTCCTTCCTCTCATCGCTTGGGAATGTTTTTCGGTGGTATATTATGGGTTCCCATTTCCGAATACCGCCTATGCGAAACTAAACACCGGTATTCCCATGATGCGCCTGGCGAAACAAGGGATTCTTTATTTCTTCGATTCATTGGATAAAGATCCCATCACTCTCCTTGGCATATTCGTAGCAGTCTTCTTCTCCTGGTTTTCAAAGGATACGAAACTCCGCGTCCTCTCGGTGGGCATCGCGCTCTATCTTGTTTATATCGTGAAAATCGGCGGAGATTTCATGAGCGGAAGGTTTTTTGCGACACCCTTTTTTCTATCGATGATGATTCTGTCGAGGCTTCCGGTCCCTTCGAACGCAGCTTTTCTCTCGGTTCCGTTTGCATTGGTTCTGTTATTTGGTTTTCTTCCTGAAACACCTAACCTTATGAGTGACGGGAAACTGGATTGGGACCCCAAAGTCAATCGATTCAACAAGGGGATCGCTGATGAGAGAAAGTTCTATTTCCAAAGAACTGGTCTCCTGACCATCGATCGCGGTTGGGTGATGCCGGACAAAGGAGGCCGAAGAGCGAGCACCTTCGGGCCGGGTGTGGAGAAAATGACAACACTCGGATTTCATGGGTACCATGCGGGCCCCGACCGACATCTTGTCGATATCTGGGGTTTGGCGGATCCACTCATCGCTCGATTGCCGACCTACGGTGCCCCTACATGGTCCAATAGAATTGGACACTTTACCCGGCACATACCTGAAGGGTACTTAGAGACATTGGAGACCGGCGAGGACTCTATGGAAGACCGAGACCTCGCCGACTATTTTCAGCACCTCACCCTGATCGTCAGAGGAGATATCGGAGCGCCGAACCGGTTTCGAACCATCTGGAAAATGAACACTGGGGCTTACGACCACCTCATCGATTTCGAACGGTACATCCGGCCGCCGCGCGATCTTGAAACTGGGGGTGACGGGGAAGAAGAGAGAGGCAATGCAGATGAATTGACAAACGAAACCGCCGATCCTGGTTCGAACAATGAACCCTGAACGGCGGTTTTTAGAGTTGAAGCGGTTATCGGGTCTGTCGGTTCCGGGTTATTTGATAGTAACCAGCGTATCCAACTGAGCGGCGAGAAACACCTTCTTGATCTGATCGTTGGCTCCCATGATGGTGACCTTGCCGCCTCGGCTATCCAACTCGACATACGACCACATGATAATGCCCAAACCTAGGCTCTGGATGTAGGTCAGCTTCGAGAGATCGTAAGTGATCTGGAGAACACCCTGGCTCACTAAACCATTGATGGTCTTCTTAAAATTAGTATAGATTGAGTAATCCAAATCTCCATCGAGAATGATGGTGGCGGTACCCGCAGCCTCATCGACATCTTCGACTTGAATCTGAGTGGCTTCAGTGGTCATTTTTGGAACCTCTCCCTGGCTTTTGGCATGTACGAAGGGGACCTTCTGTACATCTTACCCAAATTGATTTTCGCTTTTTTTCCAGTG
>JAJDBZ010000665.1 GCA_029261095.1 Candidatus Omnitrophota bacterium
TGACTGTCACGCATCAAGAGGGATGAACCGGCTTTTGAATTGCCGAAAACCGAAAAGCCGCTCAAGTATTTGAAAAGAAAAGGTTTTCAGGTCGCTGGCCCATCAAGTCTCGCCTTGCTGCGTGCCAATGCTCTAGTTTGAAACTCCCAATACGTTTCTTGCGTTCCACTTGATTCTCCTGAATAATCGCCCCACTCATTAGCACGATTCCAGGACGAGTCAAAAGAATTTCATGACCGAACGCAAAAAAATTCCGTTTAATGTCGCTTGCTTCCAGGGCAAGGAAGTCACGTATTTTCACGAAGCCATCGAGAATGCGCATATCTCGGGCGATGGACCTTTCACTCGAAAATGCCACAATCTCCTCGAAAAAGAACTGGGGGTTCCGAAGGCTCTCCTCACAACTAGCTGCACCCACGCGCTCGAAATGTCAGCGCTTCTCCTCGAACTTGTAGAAGGGGATGAAGTCATCCTCCCAAGCTTCACCTTTGTTTCCACTGTCAATGCCTTCGTCCTACGTGGAGCCAAACCGGTCTTTATCGATATCCGCCCCGACACCCTAAACCTCGATGAATCCCAACTCGATTCGCTCATCACCGAACGAACTCGAGCAATCGTGCCGGTTCACTACGCGGGAGTGGGTTGCGAAATGGACTCCATCCTGAACATCGCTCAAAAACACAATATCGCTGTTATCGAAGACAACGCTCACGGTCTCTTTGGGAAATACAAGGGGAAATTCCTCGGAACATTTGGCCAGTTTGCTACTCAAAGTTTCCACGAAACCAAGAATTTTACTTGCGGCGAGGGGGGTGCGCTCCTGATCAACGATCCCTCATACATTGAGGCCGCGGAAATCATCAGAGAGAAGGGAACCAACCGCAGCCAGTTCTTCCGAGGTCAGGTCGATAAATACACTTGGGTCAGCCAAGGCTCGAGTTATCTCCCCTCAGACCTCCTCGCGAGTTTCCTTTATGCACAGCTAGAATTTCGCGAAAGAATCCAGGAGACGAGGAAGCGAATCTGGGAGGCCTATTATTCGTCTCTTCAATCCTGGGCGAGGGATCACGGAGTCCAACTACCGACTGTTCCAGACCACTGCGAACAGGCCTACCACATGTTCTATTTGATTCTCCCTTCACTGGAGGTAAGGCGAAGGCTGATCGCCTATCTCGATCGGCTCAGTATCAATGCGGTTTTCCATTACGTTCCTCTCCATCTATCGGAAATGGGAAGAAGTTTCGGCGGCCACATTGGCCAATGCCCAATCACCGAAGACCTGAGCGACCGGCTTCTGAGATTACCGATGTATTATGAACTGAAGCCCGCCGAACAGCAGTTTGTAGTGGAGGCCTTGGAGAAATTCGATGGGTGGGGGTGATCTGAGATCGACCCTTAAGGCACCTGGAAATAAGGTTTTCCATCCTTATCATACAACACAATGGAACCTTCGCCCTCAGCGGTGATGGTCAGTTCGACCTTCGAGTTGCCCTCCGCGTCCAGGAGACGGATCGCGGGGTTGCCGTTATCATCGGTGTGAAACAGTCCACGCAAAAAACCCTCCTCATCTTTCAACAGAAAGACATCCCCGGTGGTCGGAAACTTGTATGGTTTGGTCATGACCGAAACCCTTTAAGCCGTGTGAGATTTCAAATTCTGAAAATCGAACCGCATCCATGGCTCGACAATTCAGTTCTTACCAGTGACAACTTCAGCCCAAGTGTTTCCTTAATCGCTCCACCGCCTCTTCAACATCGTCTCGGTGACCGAAGGAGCTGAACCGGACGAAACCCTCGCCAGCGGGTCCGAATCCCGCCCCCGGTGTGGTCACTACAAAGGCCTGGGTGAGGATCTCTTCAAAGGCTTCCCACGAGCCTTTTCCCTCCATCCTCGCCCAACAATACGGTGAATTCACACCGCCATAAACCTCGAGACCCATTTCAGTCAGCGCTTTCTTGATGATCGTCGCGTTGGTTTTGTAGTAATGAATCATCTCTTCGACCTCACTGTACCCCGCGTCGGAAAGACAAGCCAAACCCCCCTTTTGAACAAGGTTCGAAGCCCCATTGAACAGAGTGGTCACCACCCGGTTCCAGTCTTTGCTGACCGGGGTTCCATCTTCGAATTTCAATTCTTGCGGGACCACCGACCACCCCAGGCGCACACCAGTGAAACCCGCCATCTTCGAAAAAGAATTGATCTCCAAGGCCACCTCGCGCGAACCCTCCACCTCGAAAATACTGCGGGGGAGTTCCGGGTCTTCGATGTAGGCGCTGTAGGCAGCGTCGAAGATGAGGATCGATCGATTCTTTTTAGCGAAATCGATCAACTCCTTTAACTGCTCCTTCGTCGCCACCGCCCCAGTCGGGTTGTTGGGCGAGCAGAAATAAATGAGATCCGTTCTGGGAAGGGCCGAAAGGTCTGGGAAAAAATTGTTCGAGGCATCGCAACGCATATACTCGATCCCGTCGAACTGACTCGCGTCGTCATTGTACCCGCCTGTCTGGCCGAGGATCACACTTCCATCCACATAGACTGGGTAAGAGGGGTCCTGAACAGCCACTGTGGCTTCGGCGCCGAACATCACCTGCAATCGACCCGTATCGCACTTGGCTCCATCGGAAACATAAACCTCTTCCGGTTTGACAATTCCGCGATACAGCTTCTCGGCAATCTTCTCGCGAAGATCCCCCATCCCCTGTTCGGCTCCGTACCCGGAATACCCCTCAAGGGTCCCCATTCCACGGCAAGCTTCCACGAGACTCGAAACAATTCCCCCCGATAGGGGTTCCGTGGTGTCGCCGATACCCAGACTGATGATTTTTGCCTCCGGGTTTTCTTCGATGACTGCTTTTTTTCGTCTCGCAATTTCGGGAAAAAGATAACCCGCTCTTAATTTGGCCAAATTGGGATTGCGTTCAACCATAAGTTAAATCTCTACCTCTCCATCGAATACAAATTTTCCTGGGCCGGTCATGTAGACATGATTGTTTTTGGCCCACTCGATATCGAGATCGCCGCCCAACAGCTGGAGGGTGACCTCGGGTTTCGTTTTTCCATTGAGGTTGGATGCGACCGCAACCGCGCAAGCGCCCGTTCCACAGGCCAATGTCTCGCCGGTCCCTCGCTCCCAGACTCGCATTCGAATCTCTGTCGGCGACAAGGTCTGAACAAACTCGACATTGGTTCGGCGTGGAAAGAAAGGGTGCACCTCGATCTTTGGCCCCCAACTCTGAATATGTTCATCCGTGATGGCATCCACAAAGATGACGCAGTGGGGGTTCCCCATCGAAACGCAGGTGACCTCGAAGGTTTTCCCATCAACCTCCAATTTATGACCGATGACACGATCTTCTTCCGAAGTCGTGGGAATTAGCGGACCCTCCAAGATCGGCTCGCCCATATCGACTCGAACACCGTTGACTGTGTTGTCTTTGATTTCGAGGCGCAGGTCGAGGACACCATTCCC
The DNA here is from genome assembly GCA_029261095.1 of Candidatus Omnitrophota bacterium. Lineage (GTDB taxonomy): Bacteria > Hinthialibacterota > Hinthialibacteria > OLB16 > OLB16 > JACKFH01. Next base: position 3,470 of record JAJDBZ010000665.1, read on the forward strand.
GGTCTCCACGGCGATCTGCGAGGCCGTCGTTTTTCCACGCTCAAAGAGATACTTCCCCACACAACGGATCGCGTTTCCGCACATCTCCGCCTCACTCCCATCGGGGTTGTACATGCGCATTCGAAAATCGGCTTCCTCCGAGGGGAGGATGAGAACGATCCCATCACCACCGATACCAAAATGACGGTCCGTCAGCCGCTGGGCCACTGTACTCGGGTCCTTCATTTCGGCCTTGAGGCAATCGAAATAGATGTAATCGTTGCCAATGCCTTCCATTTTAGTGAACTGGGTTCGCATAATCCTATTGTTTCCTATCGGCGAAAGGGTGCAAAGGGTAGTGAGGATGGAGGAGAGCCGCAAGGGCTTCTGTCTAAGCGCCGCACGGCCCTTTCCCTCGACACGATGCCTTCCCTTCCCCTTGGATCTAGCTTTCGAGATCTATTGCGGGGGGAGTTGATAATTCAATGTTGTCGCCTTCGCCCAATCCGGCCCGGTAGAGCCCGGGCCGTCATTCGATGAATTGGCGGTGGAAAGACTCCCGGTGTAAATCTGTCTGGTCTCACGATCCGTCCCTTCGTCAAGAAGGACCACCACCCGCCAGTTCACAGTCCGGGTCGGATTCTCATCATCCTCCAGACGGTCGCTGTAGTAGTGGACACAGATTCGATACCCGCCCTCGAGAATCGTATCCGTCTCTTCAGAACTGAGGAAATAGTTCTCGGGCCCAAATCCCACTCGGTTGTCCACATCGAGTCTTCCTCCGATCGCGGTTGATAAATGACTGTACCATGCGGCCTCATCGTCCGGCTGTATCACATAAAGATCGACATCGCAGCTGTCGAGATTCCAGGTTAATGTCACCGAGATGGTCGTCTTCGGCGTTGTCGACCGGATTGTTTTCTGGGTGCAACCCCTGCGACCATCGGGACTTTCAACACTGATCTCGATCGTGTTATCTCCGCTACTCAGGACGACTTTTGTTGAAAAAGTTCCATTTGAAACTGCGATGGATTGAAGGACACCGTTGACCGAAACCACCGCGGTATTCACCGACACTTCTCCCACAGTCCCACTGACCGTGATCACACGCTCTTCTGTCTCATCGGCGCTGGGCTGCGCGATCTGAATCGAGATGGCGTCCGGAGCGTTGGGGTCGCAAGGGCATCGGCTGCTGTCAAGTTTGATGTCGACAATCCGGTTGGGATCGAAACGGTAGAAGCGTGTGGTGACACTCGATCCAGGCCACCAGTTCCGCGTGTTGTAGTGGTTGGCCGCAGGCGTGAACTGACCCGATGCCGAGGCGTTTTTATCCACTGTGTGGGCACGGATTCTCCCGTAATTATCCTTGCTCCAGATGATTGCGCTCCCCCCATCGGTTTGCACAGGCACTTCGACATGAGAACTATTGCCGTTATCGTTGTCATGGGAAACAACTGTGAATTCGTCGATCTCACCAATGGGAACCTCCGACCCAAACTGCAGCGCCAAAGCCCGGAGAGAAGTCGCATCGCTCTGACCCTGAGGGATGGTGAGCGGTAACCCGTTTCGACCGGCTAACGCTTGAAAGATTTTTTCGATAACCAGCCCGGCGCAATTGGATCTTCTGCTGACTTGGGCCCCCGCGATCGGAACATAGTCCGAGTTCCCATAAACATCTTCATCGCCAGTCTCCCAACCCTGTTTGATCGTTTCGAGCTTGCTTTTCTTGGTCGCGTCCGATTCGGCCGAGATGATCTCATCGATGTCCCTCCCACGGACATTGTAGCTCACAGTCACCGATTCCTGTTTCCCCTCGGAATTGATTCCGGTAATGATCAGTTTCCTCTCACAATCCTCTCCTCCCTGAGATCCCCCCTTGGGAGAAGAGTTCAAACCGACCCTGGCTTGCGCGATGGTGTCGTATTTCTGGTCGATGTCGTACTGGAAGTTATCGAGGTTAAGATCTGTTTGACTTGTGAGAACCTTCAGTGTATGGGTCACAAACTCCCGCGACCAATCGAGTTCGGCAAACATGTTCGTTTCCAACCAGTCGGCCAAAGGTGGGACCGCGCTCGGATCTCCACTCTCCACCAGCGCATAAGCCACCAAAAGTAGCGGGATATCGTCGCGGTACTCGGGAGTGACTCGGAAAGAGTCAAGAATTGCATCTACTGCGGGCTCCCCGATTTCAATCAATTCATTGATTTCGGGATAGAATTCACGAGCCGCCGGTCTCATGAGAATCGGGAAGTTTTCGTCTTTCAGTTTCTGCTGGCTGCCGATTTCCTTTAAGGTGTCAATCGCCGCTTGAGTTCGTCCCGCGATGTCGATATCCGATTGGCGATACCAATCCTGAGAGAGTCTTATCGCCTCCATCTCGTCCGCCACCCCATCGTCCGTCAGATCGATCAACGAGTTTTCAAGTTGCTGATCCTCGATTAAAACCAACAAGTCTTTGGGGTTTACTATTCCGTCGCGGTTCAGATCGCCCTTGATTTCGGCCGTGCCGCTCCCAGTTCCGACACAGATCGTGTAGTCCCCAGTCTCGGGCTCAAAAGAATTCGCGAAAAGGAAGACCGGTCCAGGTCGGACATCGAGAAGAGTCGTGGATTCGGTTCCGGTGAAGAAGTCATCGACATCGATCTGTTCATCATCGATCAGGATGATCAGATATTCGTCAAAAAAGGGAGAATCGAGCGATACGAATAGGTCTCCCCCAGACCACTGTAGGGAGTACCGATCGTAAAAAGTTCCATCGTTGAAAGTCTCATCGCCAATTCCGAGTGACTCGGTGAGACACTCTCCAGATTCAATGTTAAAGTCTCCCTTTTCGACTGGAGGCGATATGACAGAAAGATCCTTGGAGAATGTCCCAACTGTGGGGAGCACCAGCAGAATCGTTGAGATAAAAAGCAAACGGGTTTTCGCCATGCGCAAATGAATCATGATCTCGAAGCCTTTTGCAGTAAAAAGGGACCAGCCTTCATTTTTCAGGGCCGGATGGTTTCAATGAGTAGGGTAGCGCCGTTGGAGTATAACCTCAAGGAAAAATTTGATCAAAATGTGGACATCGTTCTATGAGACACTCACTGCTTTGTTTTCCTCTTAGGACATGTTTGTTGACAGTTCGCTGATACCATGCAGAAAAAGATCTTTCCCTCTCCAAACCCCTGGTGGCTCGGGCTCACGCTTTTCGGGCTCATCGCCCTCGCCTACACCCCCTCGCTCTTCTGTGGGTTTATTTGGGATGACGATGTCGGGATTATTCATAATGAAAACCTTCGGTCTTGGGAAGGTCTCTGGAAAATCTGGGCCGAACCGGCGAGGACTCCGCAAGGCCACTATTGGCCGGTTGTCTACACGACTTTCTGGTTGGAGTTCCAGGTTTGGGAATTGAACCCCTTTGGATACCACCTGACCAACCTCCTCATTCAAACAGTAAACACTCTGATCCTCTGGCGTCTCCTGGTTTACCTCCGGATTCCAGGCGCCTGGTTGGCCGCCGCCCTGTTTGGAATCCATCCCATTCAAGTCGAATCAGTCGCCTGGGTCATTGAAAGGAAAAACCTCCTGGCCGGTCTCTTTTTTCTCACCTCGATTTTTTCGTACGTGAAGTTCTTGGAGCGTGGGACGCGCGGCCTCTATTCTCTCAGCCTGATTCTCTTCGTGGGGGGAATGCTGAGTAAATCGAGTGTCTTCGCGCTCCCATTTGTTTTAGGACTCCTTGTCTTTTGGCGCGCGACCGAATCAACTGTAAAACAGTTCCTACCGATTTTCCCCTTCCTCATCATCGGCTCGATCATCGCTTGGTGGGATGTCTCGCTGGTCCACCGACGGGAAGTGATTGAACATGGTCTCGAGTGGAGCGACCGTCTGGTCATCGCGGGGAAGGCATTCTGGTTTTACCTTTTTAAGATCCTCGTTCCAGCAAAACTGGTCGCCGTTTATCCCAAATGGAATGTGGAATCCTTTTCATTGACACAATGGATCTGGCCCCTTTCGGTTCTTACCTTAGGCGGGATATTGTTTGTTTGGTATTGGAGAACCGGTAAGAAAGGGTTGTGGGTTGCCTTTCTTCTCTACTCGATTGCATTGGCTCCCACTCTCGGGTTGATCGATTTTGGATTCATGGCGCTCTCGTTCGTCGCAGACCGTTTCGCCTATCTCGCCACCATCCCAGTCTTCCTTGTCCTGGTGTCTGGAGCACTAGACCTATTAGGCCGCACCCATCAAAAGAAAATGTGGATCGCTGTATTTGCCGCAGTCTT
>JAJDBZ010000666.1 GCA_029261095.1 Candidatus Omnitrophota bacterium
CTCGACAGCGCCCCCCACACCTTCCCCTTCTTCAAATTCGCCAGCCTCTTCGAAATCTCCGAACTCCGGATCATCGGCAGTCCCTGGTTCGGCGCGAGGTCCAGCAGGGCCAGGGCGGAGCGGGCGAGGGTTTGGGAGTAGGCGTCGGGATTGCCGACATAGGCGGCGGCGGTCGAGTCACAGATCTGTTCGCAGGCGGAGGAGTGGGCGGCGGGGAGTTTCCAGGCGAGGGGGTGGAACCAGTAGAGGACGGTCACCCATTTCGAGAGAGCGGTCCAGAAGAGGTCGTTCGATTTCAGGTGCGCGATCTCGTGGGCGAGGATGCCGAGGGTGTCATTGGGGCGGTCCTCGGAGAGGGCGGGTTTTGGGATGACCAACTTTGGCGAGAGGAGACCGGCCAAACAGGGCGAAGTCTTCAGGAGGGTGAGGCGTGTTTCGAAACCTCTCTGGCATTGAAGGTCTTGCGCCACTTCCCTTCCCAACCGTGAAAGACTCTCCGGCGCGGGTTCCGTCCGTTTCAGAAACATTTGGAGTTGCCGGAAAGAACGGAGGTTTCGCGAGGCGAAGAGGAGGGCGACCAGGGCCCACACTCCGAAACCGATCTCCCAGAGGTGGTCTTTCCATTGGATCGGTTGGGGCTCGCTCTGTAGAGGTTTCGGATTGATTAGTGCGGGAGAAATGGGAGCGGGTTGGGAAAAGATCGGAGCGGGCGTTTGTTGGGTGGTCATGCTCGGCGGAGGTTCTTGAAGCCTCGGCCTCTCAACCGGTGACGGTTCGATGGACACCAAAAGTTTTGGCGAGAGGAACTCGGCGACGGGGATGAACAACATCCCGATCATCGTTCCCCTCCATAGGAGCACTCGCCATCTCGGGTTGGCGCCCGCCAGCGCGAAGTGGACTCCCCAGGCAAACCCGAGCAAGAGTGTTGCCTTGATAACAATCAACAGCACTGGCGATGTCTCAGTCAGGGATTGGAGGAGCTCATTCATTTTCTCTTCCCTCCCTTCGGTTCGTTAATCTTCATCTCGGCGATGCGTCGAAGTTCGGCGATCTCTTCTGGCGAGAGTTTTTCGGATTGGATGAGTTGGGTGATGAAGTCGGCGGCCGATCCGCCTGTAAAAAAATTGGCGAGACGGCCCGCAATCTGGGACATCAGTTTCTCTCTGGAAGATTTCGGGCGATAGAAAAAAGCCTTCCCTTTCTTGCCGCGTGTGACATGCCCCTTTTCCATCAATCCGGCAAGGGTGGACCGAAGGGTGCCGTTATCGATCTCCCAAGAAAAGCCTTGCTGGATATCGGCCGGCTTGAGCGGCTCCTCGGTCTCCCAAAGGATTCGCATAGTTTCGAGTTCGGCCTCGCGCAGATCGGTCATCGGTGGATCCCTCCAACTCAAGATGTGTGATCATTTCACAGTTTAGTTGGGAGGTCAAGAGAAACTGTGAATCACTCACACATTAATAGGACGAGAGAGCCTTTGCGCCGACCGATGCATTTCAGGGTTTTCCCGATAGTCCCAGTGGAAGGATTCGGATAGGGTGGTCCCCGAACAGTGGCGGAACTGTCGCATCAAACAGATTAGAAAGGAAACCTGTCATGGCCGACCTCATTCGAATCATCTTCTCCATCCTGCTCCCACCTCTGGGAGTCTTTCTCCAGGTGGGGATCGGGATTCAGTTCTGGATCAACATCGTGCTTACCATCCTGGGTTATTTCCCGGGAGTCATTCACGCGGTTTATATCATCGCGAAGAAGTAGAAGAAGGGGTTGGGGGTCGCTCTAGGCCGCTGGACTAGCCGTCTGGAAGACGGCGCTACGATCGAATGCAGGTGCTGCGGAGACCTTCAACCGACTTCAAAACCCGGCGAAGAGTTCATTCACTCCCCACAATCTGCCGCGTACCAACTCAAGCTAAATTTGATCACGTCCATGCCTGTGGTCTGATTGTCACCCGTCAGGTCAAAGGCAGCATCGTCGGCCCGAATGCCTTGGACCAATCTGGAAAGGTCGATTGCATCCACACCTTCGTCCATGTTGAAATCTGGATAGGGTTGCGGGCAAGAATCGATGGGCCCATCGTTGTCCTGAATCGTCCCGACCCCGAAACCGTCGCCGATAAATGCCCCGGTAGCAGAGGTCAAGGCAATGTTGAATCTTTCATCGCCTTCGCCACCCTCATTGTCATCGACAGTAGCAATCGTGATCGTCATGGTTTCTGAGCCTGAACGAATCGTCAATTGACCCGAAGGGACTCCCAGGAAATCATCCGGATCGTCTGCCGTGTCCATGAAGGTTGAAAAAGAGAGGGAAACGGTGCTCGTAGCCGGAAAGTCAAGACTCACTGTGAATACAGCGTCCTGGCCTTCAGTGACCGTGACATCATCGATCGAAGCAGTGGGTATATTGCCCTTGATGAACTGAGAGTGCGAATTTACTTCGCTGAGCAAATGTCGAAAGCCTTTCTCCTCTGGCGAAGGTTCACCGCTGGCATTGCTTCCAACGTTGTGGGTGATCGCAAAGGTTAGGATTAACAGAAGTGAGGCGACTTTGAGGCTGTGGTAACACACTTTAGATTTGCCTCCAAATCTTCGGTTTGAGAGTAAGAGATAATAGTCCTGGTGACCTTCGAATGAAATAGGAATAGAACCGCCGATGCGAAATTGGACCTTCTCTCAGGAGAATTGGAGTGACTTATCTAGATATAAGGTCGACCTCGAATGGGAACGAATCGCTCAGCGGTCAAAAACAGTACTCGTCACTGATCGAGCGTGGCATTGACGGCAGTTGGTTCGCTCGGGATGACTGCATCGGGTTTCCTCGCGGGCTGCGGGACCCGTGTGACATGCCATGCAATTCTCTCGCATCAATATGAGATGGGGGATGACCGGAGGGGCCAAAGAATTGAGTCGCTTCCCTTCCCTGAGATCTTGTTTGATTCCTACGAAATCGGTTTCAACAAGGACCTCTTCGGTCTGCTGGAAGACATGACACTGTTTGCAGTTGCTGACTTCGGAGAGCCCCATGGTCTTTTCGTGAGGAGATGGCGGTGAGAAC
>JAJDBZ010000667.1 GCA_029261095.1 Candidatus Omnitrophota bacterium
GGAGGTTTCGATCGGAGAAGAGAGAATCGATTTTCTCCACAAGGTCCGATTCATTCCCCTCGTCGAAAACCAATCCCGATTTCCCGATGACCTCGGGTATGGAACCGCTCGAAGACCCGATCACCGGAACCCCGCACCCCATCGCCTCCAACATTACGCGCCCCAACTGTTCAGCCCAGGTATCGGTGGTCCGAGATGGGAGAACGAGGAGGTCTAGACTCTTTAGATGTTCGATGACCCTTTCAGGAGGCACCGCCGGAATCCAACTGATCCGTTCTTCGACTCCGATCTCGCAGGCCAGTTTTCTGAGGTCCTTTTCCGCCTCTCCGCTTCCCAGGAGGAAGAGGTCTCCCTCCACCCTTGGTAGGGTTTGAATCAAAGTGTCGATCCCTTTCATCGGAAGCAGACGGCCGATGTAACCGATCCTCGGGGGATCGTTAGGGGGGGTCGCTTGTCGACGATGAATCGCCTCCTCCGACGCGATAAACCTAGAGGGGATCCCATAAGGAATGACCGGCGATGGTTTCTCAAATCCTTTCTGTGAGAGAACCCGGGAGGCGGTCTGAGTCGCGCAGACACCCGATTCGGCGTAATCGAACACTTCTGTTTCGATTCTTCGATGAAGAAAATCGATTTTGGAACAGTAGGTCCCTTCGCGATGGATGTTCTCCCAGGTGTAAAAAAGGAGTTTGCAGTCGGGGACGAATCTCTTCGCCATACGGACTGTTTGTCCAGCGAAGAAGGACCAGGGTTCCTCGAGGAGTTGAATTACATCAGGTTTGAACTCCCGAATACACCGCTTGAGCCCGCTTACATAAAATCCTCTGGAATACGAACCGTTCCAGAAAGTGTTTCCCAGTTCGATTCGGTATGCCGGGTGATGAGTTCTCTCGGCCTTCACCTGACGCATATGTTCATACCAGATGGCCGGTGAAAGAACGCACAAATCCACATCGGCATGTGAAGCGATACGCTCATACCTCTCGTGAGAGGAATTGAGGACAGCGGTTTTATCGATGACGAGAACTCTCATGATGGCGGTTTCGGTGTCGGGATTGTGACCGCCGGGCGTGAAAGGATCAATCCGTCAGGAGTTGGTTGGATGGAGAATTCCAAAACCCGCCCTCTCTCCTCGATCCAAGATTCGATGACGAGTCTATGCCCAAAATGATAATATTAACCGGACTTCTCAATGGTTTTTTGTCTCTATTGTTCAACCCTTGGTGATTGTTTCGTCCATATTCAATAACACATTCGACACCAGCGTCCAGGCTGCAAACTCGATTGGATCGATCCCGTCCAAATCGATTCGAGAGGTTTCCCAAATCTGACGGGCCAGTTCGGGATGTTTCCGATACTTAGCCATCGCTTGCCCACAAAGTGTCTTTTGGATATTGATTTCTTCTTGATTGGGAGGCTGTGCGATACACAATTCGAAACCGTATTTGATTCGGTCATCAAAGCTCTCCCCCCCTTCGCTCAGTATCCGTTTGGCCAAACCGCCAGAGGCTTCGATGAAGGTTGGATCGTTCAATGTTGCTAGCGCCTGGAGCGGTGTATTGGTTCTTGGCCTTTGGATGGTACACACATCGCGATAGGGTGCATCGAACATCAGCATGGTCGGATAGGGCGAAGTGCGCCTCAGAAATGTGTAGACCCCTCGGCGATAACGGTCTGTCCCCTCGGCGGTTGTCCAGGTGTCTTTTGTGTCGTGAATCGTGAAACTGTTTGCCCATGTCCCTTCGGGTTGGGGGGGGAACACGCTGGGTCCGCCGGTTTTCCGGTTCAACAACCCGGCGATGGCGAGAGCATTATCCCGAACCATTTCCGCCTCCATCCTGAAGCGTGGGCCCCGTGTAAATAGACGGTTGTACGGATCTCTTTCGAGCATTTCTGGTGTGACCTTTGAATTCTGGCGGTATACAGATGATGTGACAATCAGCTTGTGGATGTGTTTGAGATCCCAGCCGTTGTCCATGAATTCGACCGCTAACCAATCGAGGAGGCGTGGGTGAGAGGGTGGGTCTCCCTGGGTGCCGAAATCCTCGCTCGTTTTGACCAACCCACCTCCGAAGTATGTCAGCCATACCCGATTCACAAAAACTCTTGCGGTAAGAGGATTCTTTCGGTCGACCAGCCATTTCGCAAAGGTTAGTCGATTCTTTGGTGCGTCTTCAGGAAGTTCGTGAAGGATGCTCGGAACACCGGGTTCGACGACCTCGCCGGGAGCCATGAAATTGCCACGAGTCAGAACGTGCGTTTTTCTCGGCTCTTCCAATTCCCGGAGAACCATTGTGGTCGGGATTTCCAATGAATCGATTCTGGCTTGTGCCGCTGCGAGCCGGCTCCTCACTTTACTCAGCAAGGGAGTGACTTGGCGGAAATGAGCCTTCAGTTTTTCGGTCTGAGTAGAATTTCTCGATCCCGTTGCGACCGCTAAAATCGCTTGTATTTCTGCTAGGGTTTTGTTTTGTCCCAGTGGGTTGGGGTGGCTTGTGACCGAGAACCGGAAGCGACCCAAGTTATGTCCGCGCCCATAAGCATGTGTGAGCGTGAACCGGACTCGCGTCCCAGCGTCCAATTCGGCAGGGCGAGACACCTGGAAAATCGCGATACGATCCACACGTTGGCCTTCCTGTGAGGAATCGGTCGCCCATCCTCGGCCCTCGACGATACCAACGATGCTTTTTGCATCGAATGTCTCCTCGTTGTGGTCTGCATAACCATCACTGAACGCGATCGGATCAGGTTCCCCATTGTCAAGCAGTTTTTCCACATGGAGACGATCAATTACAAATCCACCGTTCTCATTCCGACCAGGGCCACCCTCTGGAAGAGTTTCATGGGTCAGGACCTCGAGCCGCAATCCGGTCGGATGGGAAATGGGAAGTGTGGTTTCGATGACATAACGGTCGTCCGATGGATTCTTCCCGACCGCCAATAAAGAATGATCTTCGAGTTGTGTCAGGATGCTTCCCTCGGTCGAGGAGTATTTGATGGGTTCGAGCGAATGCCATTTGTTCAACTCGTTCATTGCTTCAGAATCCCACAACTCGAACGCTCGATCGAGTTCGGGCGTCTGGATCGTGAGTGTTGATTGCAGGGTCTCGATCTCGCCTTTTAAGCGGTCGCGCTCCTCTTCCTGTTCGGGGGTGGGAAGTTCGAGCACGGGTTCCTGCCCTTTTCCCACATCCTCGGTCGAATTGAAGAACCCAAGAAGCTGATAATATTCTTCCTGGGTGAATGGGTCGAACTTGTGTTCATGACATTGGGCACAACCGATTGTCGTCCCCAGCCAGACTGCTCCGGTCGTGTCGACTCGGTCTTTGACCGCGACAATCCGAAACTCTTCGGGATCGATCCCGCCTTCATCGTTGAGCATCGTGTTTCGATGAAAGCCAGTGGCAGTTAACTGGTTGTTGTCTGGACTAGGAAGAAGGTCTCCGGCAATCTGTTCAATCGTAAACTGGTCGAAGGGTTTATTGTGATTGAATGCTTTAATGACCCAATCCCTCCATGGCCACATCTCTCGGCGGAGGTCTTTTTCGTAACCATTCGTATCCGCGTAACGCGCCAAATCGAGCCAGATGCGCGCCCACCTTTCCCCGTAGTGAGGGGAGGCAAGGAGAAGGTCGACCGCTTTATCATAAGCGTCCGGACTGGTATCCGACAGGAATGTCTTCAGTTCGATTGGAGAAGGTGGCAAACCGATCAGGTCGAGGCTTGCTCTTCGCAACAAGACCCCAGGATCCGCTTCAGGTTGAGGAGTCAGGTGCTCTTCTTCGAGTCGGGACAGAACGAAGGAGTCAATCGGATTCTTCGGCCAATCCGACCGATCGACCTCAGGGATCGATGGCCGAATCGGCGGTTCATAAGACCAATGTTTGGCAACCGTTGTCACATTGGATCCAACCCCCTCTGGCCATTTCGCACCTTGGTCGATCCATGCACGAATGAGAGCCATTTGTTCCCCCGTCAACTTCTCGCCGACCGGTGGCATCTGCTCCTCTTCATCCAGCCCCGCGACTCTACGGAAGAGTTGGCTTTGCTCACCCTTTCCGGATTCGATTCCTGTTCCGGATCTTCCGCCATCGAATACGACCTGACGCGCATCCAAACGGAATTGGCCCCGCTGCTTGTTGGGCCCATGACATTCGAAACAGCGTTGCTGGAAGATGGGGTAGATATCTTTTTCAAAATCAACTTCGCGAGTGATCAGAGGGATTTCGGTTCCATTCACATCCGCGAGGATCCCGACAGAAGATCCTTCCTCCGTGTCAGCCTCAGGGTAAGTTTTTGCAAGTTGAGGAACTTGATCATCGGCCACTCTATCATCCAATAGAATCAGGGCGACATTGAGGGCATCCAATCGGGTTGCGAGGTCGTCCCTTGTTTCGAGAGTTTCGGCCAACTCAGTTTCGAGGGCCTTGAGACTTTGGATATGCGATTCCTGCTCAGAGGCCAATTCTCTCTCGAGATCATCCATCCAAACTTGAATGGCAGAGAGCGATTTGGGATCGGCTTTCAATGTTTCGAAACTTTCCACCAATTCTTTGATGGCCGCAGGGTTTCCTTCAAATGGTTCGCCAAAGGAATTTAGAGGATTGATCGTGAGGAGCACCCCACAAAGGATCACCAGTAATGATAAGAAACTCTTTCCTCTTGAACAAAATGCAAACAACATTAAACCCTCCATCCCCCTACTCGGTTCGAGTACCCCCTCAGGTCTCGGCAGGGCAACAGTTTGGGAGATTTCGCGATCCTCCCAAAGGATTCCCCGTCAAGATAATTGAAACGCTTTTGGTCAGTATTGTCCATGGCCTTACTTTCGTGGGTCCCACCTATTCGTTGACGGAACCGCATTCGTCCCGTAGACTCCTGCCTCTTACATTGCAGGAAGTTAAAATTCGACATTTTTTAAGGAGAATTCGGACATGGCTACTGAAGTCAAACTCCCGGAATTAGGCGCCGAAGCCGGCGATGAAGCCACTGTTTCATTTTGGATTGTGAGCGAAGGCGATGAGGTCGCCGAAGGTGACGATCTAGTGGAGATGTTGACCGATAAGGCGAACTTCAATGTTCCCGCTCCGGTCGGTGGAAAAGTTTCTAAAATCACCGCTCAAGAGAACGATGTGGTCAAGGTCGGCGATATCATCTGCGAGATCGAGTCCGCTTGATGATCCTTGTTGTCGGATCCATCGCGCTCGATAGTATCGAGACGCCGCATGAAAAGAGCGAAGACGTACTTGGCGGAAGCGCAACCTACATCTGCGGTGCCACTTCTAAGTTGGCGGATACTTCACTTATTGGGATTGTGGGATCGGATTTTCCTGACCGCTACAGTCAGCTTTTCGAAGAATGGAAAGTGAACACTGAGGGTCTCGAAGTCGTCGAAGGAAAAACCTTTCGATGGTCCGGGCGGTACCATTCTGATATGATCCACCGGGATACCCTAAGCACTGAATTGGGGGTCTTTGAAACCTTCAATCCGGTCATCCCTGAATCCAAAAAAGGTGCCGAGTATGTGGCCCTGGGCAATATCCACCCCGATCTCCAACATCGCATTCTTGACCAAGTGAAGAAACCGAAGTGGGTAGTAGCCGATACCATGAAACTTTGGATTGACATCGCTCGGGATAGCCTCGAACGGTTGATCCCACGTGTCGATGCGATCGTGGTCAATGATGAAGAAGCGAGAGACTTGACCGGTGAGATCAGTCTGACTTCAGCTGCGGCAGTATTGCTCGAGATGGGACCCTCCTCGGTCATCATCAAAAGAGGTGAGCACGGGGCTTCTCTTCATATGGGCGAAGACCTGTTCTACAGCCCCGCGTTTCCCCTCCACAAAGTGTTTGACACGACAGGAGCGGGTGACACTTTCTTGGGGGGGCTGATTGGCTGGGTTGCCAAAAAGGGGAACTCGGATTCGGCCACTCTGAAAGAAGGGATCCATGTCGGCAGTTGCCTGGCTTCATTCACGGTGGAATCCTTTGGGGTCGACAGCCTTCAGGCTGCGGACCGCGCTGGGATCAACAAACGCCTCGAGGTCTTGAGGGACCTGACCGAAGTCCCTCGAATAGTCTTTTAATTTACCGGAGCGATTGAATTAGCATGTCAGAAAAGGTTTGTGTTGGACTGGTGGGTTTCGGAGTGGTCGGGACTGGGATGGTGTCATGTCTGCTTCGCAATACAGAGCAAATAAACGCGCGCTCGGGTCTACCCGTTTCCCTTAAGACCATTGCCGATCTTGATATCACGACCCCAAGGGGTGTGGACACCCAGGGCGTCCGGTTAACTAATCAGATCGATGACATCCTTAACGATCCCGAAATCGATGTGGTCGTTGAACTAGTTGGCGGCACCGATTTCGCACACACACTCATTGTCAAAGCATTGGAATCGGGGAAGGACGTCGTCACTGCTAATAAGGCCCTGCTCGCGTATCGCGGTCCGGAACTCTTTGAACTTGCGGAGAAGAAAGGCCGCTTGCTTCTGTTTGAAGCGGCTGTCGGTGGGGGCATCCCCATCATCCAGGTTCTTCGCAATGGGATCTGTTCCACCGAGATTATCAGCATCCATGGAATTCTCAATGGAACGGCCAACTACATTCTGACTCGGATGGAAGAATCCGGTCTCGATTTCCAAACTGCGCTAATCGAAGCGCAAGCACGTGGTTACGCCGAAGCCGACCCCACTTTCGACATCGAAGGACACGATACAGCACATAAAATTGTTCTCCTTTCCGAGATCGCGTTTGGCACCAAGGTGTCGTTCGATGATGTTTACCGCGAAGGAATTACTCGCCTGACCAGTTTCGATTTGAACATGGCCCAAGAACTCGGATACCGAATCAAACTTCTCGCGGTTGCGAAACGCCACGATACGGGACTGGAGGTTCGTGTGCACCCGGCACTCGTTCCACTCTCCTCACAGATCGCCGCGGTCTCGGGTGTGTTTAACGCCATATTTGTGGAAGGGAATCCTCTAGGCCCAGCGATGTTTTATGGGCAGGGAGCCGGGGGAGACGCCACAGGCGCGGCGGTGGTTGCGGATATCATGGAAGCGGCCCGCCAAAAGGCATGTGGATCGCACCGTCAAAACTATTATAATTTTGACCATCAAAACCTCACAGTTCGCCCGATGGGTGAATCGATATGTTCTTACTACCTGAAACTCATGCTCCAAGATGAACCCGGCGTTCTGGCTCAGGTCGCAGCAGCCCTGGGCGATCAAGGGGTGAGCATTGCTTCTTTTATTCAGCAGGACCCTCATGCAGAACATCAAGCCATTCCGGTTGTCATGACCACCCACTGCGCCTCCGAAAGCGCCGTACTCGCCGCCCTGAAAGTGGTTCACCAACTCGACGGCGTGGTGGAGGAACCGTTCCTTCTTCGCATCGAAGAATTGGAAGGCTGATCTCTACGCCCGGATCGAATCGACATAAATCGATTCGGACCCGACTTGATAACCGATGCCTCGTCTTGCCTTCTATATCGATTCCCATGGATTCGGACATACGACCCGATCGATTGCCCTTGCGGCAGCCCTTCCTAAAGATTGGGAAATCCATTTC
>JAJDBZ010000668.1 GCA_029261095.1 Candidatus Omnitrophota bacterium
CAACATCGTGACAGACAATTTGATTCTCGACACCCAATCTGAAAAGACATTAGAGGTAGGCATCCAAGAGCCCCCCGATGCGATGGGCAATATCATCACTGAGAACCTGGTGACACTCGAATTGGAACAGGAGCAAACTCCGACACCCACTCAAACACTTACACCCACAACCACTTTGACTCCAACAGCAACGCCTACTCCCACTGGAGGGGTGACAAGTATCTCCGGGTGGACGCTGTACTAAAGGCGATGAGGATGAAAATTGAAACGATGAATGAAAAACATTATTCGACAAGGACGACTTGGTTCACCCTCATCCTCTCATTCTCTGTACTCTTTTTGTACTGGGAGGAATCGACTGCCGGTAGGGTGACACCATTCACCTATGGAGCAGTCGGCGATGGTCTGGTGGATGATTCGTCGGCGGTACAATCCGCACTGGATACAGGTGTGGTCATCGACCTCGCCGGGGGAACTTTTCGAATTAGTCGAACGATGAATCTTGTGGATGGAGGAGGTATTCAAGGTCCAGGAAGAATCATTCAAGGATTCGACCTCACTCCTCCATCGTCTCCCATCAGCACACATGCCGCGGTCTCTGGAGCAGGCAATCAAGTTCTATTGCAAAACTTTCAGATTCAAAAACCAGTCGCCAATGGGTCCTACACGAATGGGATCGTGCTGACGCAGGGTCAAGGAATGGTTCTTAAGGACCTTGACATCTCAGGTTATAGCGCACGGTATGGAATTCACTTGATCGAGGTATCGAACTTCGAAATCAGTGGATGTCATATCCACGATTTTGTGATGAACACCACCGCCGATATGATCGAGGATTCTCCGGCGGGGATCAGGATCACCCGCTCTCAAGAAGGGATCGTCTCGGGTAATCGTGTCCTGAATATCGAAGTCGGTTCTGTCGGCAGGGAGAGCATCTCTCCGATCCGTCCCGAGTATGGTGAACAGGGTTACCAATCCGATTGTATGACCCTACAGGAGTGCTCGAGAGTTATTGTCGATGGGAATGTTTGCCAGACTACCGGAGAGGGGGTCGATCTGCTGCTCTCGAAACATTGTATTCTCTCCAACAACGTCATCTCCGACACCTGGCATGTGGGAGTGAAAATGCTCGGTGTCTCTTTCTCCAATGCTACAGATAACCATATCTCGGATGGCTACCAAGGCATTCAGATCTCTTATCATCCAGGGTTCGAAGCCGAGGGATCGGGAAACACAGTCAATGGAAATCTCATACAGAATATCGGTTCCCCCGGTTCCTTTGGTGTTCCCGCCAGCGAGAGAGATACTGATGGGATCTACGGTATTCATATTCGTAATCACGGGATAGCCGAGGGTTGCCGGTATAACATCGTGAGCGACAATGTGATTGTCGACACCCAAACCGTAAAAACCACCGAAGAGGGAGTCCGCAATGATGGTGGACCCACCAATTTGGTGACCGACAATTCGTTTACGGACCAGTTAACCGACTAAAGGAAATACGCATGACATGATGATGAAAAAGAAGATCATTCTCTCAATTCAATGGCTCATTATTCCCTTAGGATTGTGTGGCGGCGTCACCCATGTTTTCGGACAAGGGAGTGTGGAGAACGTGACTCCTTACGATTTCGGCGCTGTGGGCGATGGGATCGCCGACGATAGCAACGCCATTCAATCGGCGCTGAGCACACGAAAGGTGGTCTCTCTACCCTACGGGAATTTTCGAACGACTCGGGCACTGACTGTTCCGGTTGGAGGGGGGCTATCGGGTCCCGCTACCATCATCCCCGATTTCGATCTTCTCCCCCCGAGCAGTCCCCAGTCTTCTTTCGCGGCCATTGTCGTGACGGGCGACAACGTGCTCCTCGAGGGGTTCAAGGTTAAGAAAGTTTTCGCGGATGGCTCTTATGCTTCGGGTGTGATTGGCGATCATGTCCGGAACCTGACCATTCGAGGACTTGAGATCAGCGGTTACAGCGCTCGGTATGGAATCCACCTGATTGAATGCGAGAACTTTGTCATATCCGGTTGCTACATCCACGATTTTATGATGGATGCAGGCGCGGACATGATCGCGGATTCACCCGCGGGGATTCGAATCACACGCTCCCACGACGGGATCGTTTCAGGGAACCGCATGTTTGATATCGAGGTGGGCCCGAATGGACTGCAAAGCATTTCCCCCATCCGTCCAACCTATGGACCACAGGGATACCAGTCGGATCACATGACCATTGTCCAGTGTTCCGGGGTCAATGTCGAGGGAAACATCTGCCGGACTAGCGGGGAGGGAATCGACATGCTCCTCTCTGAATCTTGTAATATTTCACGAAACATCATCACCGATATCTGGTTCCAAGGTTTCAAAATGCTCGGTGTCTCATATTGCACCGCCAATGGAAACTTTTTTTCGGACTGCTACCAAGGAGTGGGATTCGCCTATCATGGAGCTCTCGAGGAGGAAGCATCCGGCAACACTGTGAACGGAAATGTGTTTCTCGATATCGGATCTGAAGGGAGTTTCGGAATCCCCGCGAGGGACAGAGTCAGTTTTGGGGGGACTCACGGAGTTGATATTCACGATCAAAACTTAACACGATACAACACAGTCACCGATAATGTGGTGGTGGATACCCAGGCTGTGAAAACAACCGAATCCGCTGTCCGAAATGCGGGAGGCCCCACCAACCACGTAGCACACAATATCTTTGCCACCGAAATCACAATTGACCCCTAGTCAAAACTCCACGAAGAGGGCTGCATCCCCTGGGCGAGTATCGAATCCGCGCAGGCTTCACGGTCTTCAGGCGGCGCCTCTAAGGCGAGTGAGTTATTTTCGAGCGTTGTATTGATCGCTCGATATCTCCCACCTCGAATAATGAGCCATTCCTCCATCTCGGGCCCGTCATTCACCACATTGTTGGTAACAATATTGTCCCGGCACCTGCCGCCAAAACTACTCGCTCGGTCTAGGTGGATTCCGGCGGGTGTGGTGTTGCCGAACCAACCGAAATAGTCCATCCCGATTCCTTCGCCGATCCGCGTTATCGTTTTGTTGTCGACTACGCAGTCATGAATGCTGAGATCGGAACTACCTGGGGTCAACCAAGTCGAGGTCAAACCGCACCGCGATACGAAGTTGTCGCGCACTGCCTGAAAGGCCGAGCCATTAACGAGTTTGATGCCAGTGGTCTGGCAGTTGTCGAGGGTGTTCCCTTCGATGAGCGCTGTCTCCGTGCCACCCGCGTCGATCCCATTTCCGCTCACGCTTACCCGGTTGCCTCGAACAGTTACATTCTAACAGGAACTCACCTGGATGGCCCGGAAGGATTGCTCGGTGGTTGGAGAAAACAGGCGAATCTAGCCGGTGTCATTCCCGATGGATTCAACACTCCGCACCTTTCCCTTCCGAGCCGAAGATCTGAAATCTCACTTCCTCGGAAATAGGTTTCACACTCACTCCCACATAGTGGAATTGAAGCGCACGCCTACGCAGTGGTGAAGAATTATTGGGTGTGCCATGAGGAAGCAGGGCATCGAAGAACAACACCCCTCCCGGTTTTAAAGGCACGGCTACACTCTGTCTTCCGATCATCTCGGTATCGCAGATCTGCCAATCGCGTCGCTGGAAATGAAGGATGGGTCCCTGCCGATGCGCACCCTGCATCACATGCATGCAGCCATTTTCAATCAACGATTCATCGAGTGCGATCCAAACACCCACAATGCGTGAATCGGGTGGGTAATTGAAATAGGCCATATCCTGATGCCAAGGTTTTTCGATGCCGATCCGTGGCGGTTTCAGAAGCGCCATGTCTTGAAACAAATAAGGATTTTCTCCCAACAACTGGGTGAGGGTTTGAATGAGATTGGGGGTATGGGCGAGTGTATGCAAGCGAGGCTCATGCGGAGTGAACCGCCTGATCTTCCGAACCGAGTCCAGTTTCTCCGCCTCCGTCATTCGATCCGAATTCCCTTGCACACTCACTTCGAAATGGATATCGCTGTAGCCCCCAACACGCAGGAGCAGCAAATCGGCCACAGCCGCCTTGGCTTCTTCCATACTATCTGCGCCAAAAACACCCTCAACCGCCAAATAACCTTGGTCTCGATAACGAGCGATTGCATCGGCATCGATTGCATCGAGTCCCTCGAGTTTATCAGCAGTCCCGCTATGGGAGTAAAGTTCTTCTGGGTAGGCTGGTTGTGTTTTCGTTTCCACTGAAACCGACTCCTCATGAACCTCGGATTGCGGAGGAGACTTATACCATTATTATAATCACATCAAGTAGCCATTCTTCCAGGTAACCGCCCAGGATCGAATTGGGGGGTGCCACCACAGACCTGGAACAGGAGATTTTCATGCCATTCAGCTGCCTACGAAACGGGTTATTCAGATTTTTGATGATGCGTGTCCTGGCCTTGAGCATACTGCTAGGGTCCGTCTTCATACCATTGGCCCATTCAGCGCCGCGTACCACACTCGATGTGCAAACCTTGATTGATGACAACCCCGGAATCATCTTGGAACTTCCGGCAGGAGAGTACATGCTGAAGGCCCCCATTCGGCTCACTGCGGACGGCTCGGGCTTGAGAGGAGACACGCGACTTCATTTCGAGGGGACCGAAACGATCATTGAGGCGGAGGGGTTGCACGGACTCACGCTCAGGGGTTTCACTTTGATCCGTGAAACGGATTCGCCAGACAATAGACAAGCAATTCAGTTTGATCGTTGTAGCCAAGTGACACTCGACAGTGTTCGGGTTGAAAACAACCGATCGGTGGGTCCGACCATTCGGCTTGTTCGGTGCACGGATAACCGTATCGTGAATTGCTCAATCCTCAACTACAAACAGATGGGTCTGAATATACGCCCCACACAAACTTTTCGCACGATCGATGGGCATGGAATGGCCTTGCAGCATTGTTGGGGATCGCTAATTCAGGGCAATTCGATAATCGAGCGCCGCCTGCTTGCGGACGAAGCGACGATGGAAAAACATGAGTTGGGCAAGGTTTTAGAGGGCGTGAGTCCAGTAGAAGGGATGCCCGACTTCTTCCCAGCCTGGCACCAGGGAGCTGGAATCGGTTCCTTTCGGGGCGCGCACAGCGTCATTGTTGGGAACTATGTCGAGAACGCCTGCCAGGGTTTCGACTTCCAGACAGACCAATCCGTCCTCAACGGAAACATCGTTCGCGGCGCCCAATCGGGTATCAAATGCATGCAGTTCACCGAGAACGTCATTATCAGTTACAACAATATCTCTTACACCGACCTCTGGGGGATTGTGATGGCCCCGGGCCAGACCGCCAAGCCACCTGAAGCCGGGGACGAGGATATTCGAGCCGAGAATCCCACTCACTACGGCGATGACAAGAAGATCGAAAATCCGACCCAGCTGGAACTGCTCGAACGTGCGGGTTTGGGATTGGTTCGAGCCGAGGTCAACAGCGGAACGATCATTTCGAATAACGTGTTTTCGCATTTCGGGGAGGGTCCCGAATACTTCAACTGGCCGCCTGTGCTTCACATCGATGATGGCTTTCTCACGGTCATCAACCTCTGGGGACAATGGGAGGACAACAAGAAAACCTCCAACGTGACCTTTCACCCCGATTCTGGAATGAGAAGCATACTGGTGCAGGGAAACATGATCTATCACAGCGGACAGGATGGCGTGATCGAAGAGGGCAAGACGATCTATCCAGAGCCGAAGTATCGATATGCCGTCTATCGCAACACCGGTCCTTATGGTCCCAGGCAGGTTTTTCTCTCAGGTAATCTACTTCATTCGGGAAAGGACGGAGTGTCAAACCTCCCACTAAATGATCAAGAGAAAACCCTCAACATGATTGTAGAGAGAAGTGCCGAAGACTAGGTTTCGGAAGGGAGTTGATCGGATGGGGTGGAGAAGACATGAGAATTTCTGGTTCAGCAAGACTCACCGCTTTTCCCAGTTTTGGCTCTAAGCGACTGGAACGAAAAGACTTAGAGATAGTTGTAAAACGTTTTCCCAATCTGACCGGTTTCAACCTTGACGAGGGAAAATGAGGTCCATTATACTTTGTTAGAGTTTTGTTCAAACTCTGCTTCTTGAATCTGTAATTCGGATTCATTTTTGCGGAAGTCCAACACCAGATGAGAAAACGTTTTATGAGGGAACAGGTCCTGGGGATAGAAAAGGTGAAGGTTTCAGCACACCAATTCATATAAACTGTTGAAAGTGGAGGTTTCATTTAATGTTAAAAATTAGATTTTGTTTATTCGCTTCTTTCATTTGTATTCTTAGCCTCATGCTGGTATCGATTTCCGGATGGGCCGCTTTTGTCGTTCCGGGATCCGTAGTCAATGGAACGGTCGATCCAAGCGTGGAGGGTGATGACGAGTCCAGATTATTCGACAACGACTCGCTCACTCGGTTCTTCATTGCTCAAACCACCGAACCCACTTGCAGTTTTGTCATCGATCTCGAGGGGTCGACAGAGGTCCGTTCGTTCGCGATGTGGGGCGACCCCAATTACCGCGAACAGATCGCGATGCTTAGCGACACAGTCACTGTCGAGGCGGGGAATTCCGCTTCCGGACCCTTCACCGTGATTGGGTCCATCGATGTCGGGAACACGCGCCCCACCGACCCCGACCCGACCATCGGCGGCGAAAACCCCTGGACTGGCGGCAATGGCCGGTTGATCCCCTGCACACCCACCACCGCGACTCATCTAAGGATCAGCGGCGGTTTCGGATTCGACAACAACCTCCTGATCTACCATGCGGAAATCAATCCAAAAATGGTGATCCATCAAATGGACCCAGTCCATCAGGGTGTGGCTCACAATCCACTAGATTTTGGCGGCGGACCCTTCAACTCTAGAACCCCCGCGGATTGTATCGATGGCAATTTCGCCACACGTACTTTCTTCGGGCTCGATGTCGATGTGACCCTGGACCTGGGCCTCCCGACTCAAGTCAACGATTTTAGAATCCACACCAGCGATAACGATGCTCAAGCCATGGTGAAGGAAGGCGTGGTTCGAACCTCTTCCACCGATGATCCGAACAACTTCGATACGGTCGAGACCAACTTCGATGCGGGAACAGGGCAGGCGCATGCTCAGATTTTTCTCCCCAATCAACCCACGAAGCGTTTCTTTCAGATGACATTCACTCGCAACCGCGATGGTCAGACCGGAACCGGAGCGGGACCCACCTACCGGATGAGCGAGATCGATTTCAGGACTCCGGATGAGGCCCCCTTCTATGGTGCGACCCTTGTGAACGGTTCTCTCACGGATGGAACGGTGGACCCTGGCGCCGATGGGTTTGTGGAAGCGAATGGGATCGATGACGATTACAATACGCGCTTTCGAATCGGACAGGGGGCCAACCCCACGACCGGGTTTGTGGTCGATCTGGG